>NZ_JBHXNW010000035.1:43993-85255 GCF_042717365.1 Streptomyces sp. NPDC058534 | reverse complement strand
CCCCCACCGTCGTACCGCCGCGTCGCCCGCCTCCCGTGGACGGGGCTGGACCGTCAGCTCTTGCGGTGTCTGCCGCCGTGCGTGTCGGCGGCGTCGCTCTCGCCGTCCGCCGGCTGCCACACGGCGGCCTTCTCGCGCTCCGCCCGCTCCTTCTCGGCCTTCTCCGCCTCCTCGGCCGCCTCCATCTCCGCGAAGACGTCGATCGGGGCCGGCGCCTTGGCCAGGAAGACCCAGGTCAGCCAGACGGCGAGCAGGAAGGGCGGGATCTTCAGGGTGACCAGGACCCAGCCGAGCTGCTCGGTGTCCGCCCACCAGTACAGCGGGAAGAGAATCGCGCTCTTGCCGAGCAGGATCAGGCCCCAGGCGTAGCTGGCTTTGGTGTACGCCTTCTTGCGGCCCGGGTTGCGGGTGCGCCAGGAGAGGTTCTCCTTGAAGACCGGGCCGAGGATCAGGCCGATCAGCGGCACTCCGGCCAGCGAGGTGACGATGTACGCCGTGGCCAGGCCGAGGGTGTAGAGCATGCCCGGCAGATAGAAGTTCTTGGCGTTGTCGGTCATCATCGCGAAGACCACACCGAAGGCGACGCCGAAGACGCCGCTGAAGGCGTGCTTCACGGTGTCCTTCATCACCAGCCGCACCACGACCAGGATCAGCGACACGGCGAGCGCCGCGATCGCGGACATGTGCAGGTCGTTGTTGAGCGTGAAGATGGTGACGAAGAGCAGGCCCGGCAGGACCGTCTCGACCATGCCCCGCACGCCGCCGAACGCCTCGAACAGCGCGGCCTCGGTCACCGCCCGGGAGTCGTCCGCCTCTTTCTCTTCGGTCGGCTTGTCGAGCGACGTCACCGGCTACTCCCGTCCGAGGGGTCTCAGTTCGTATTTCGGGTTGAAGAGCACCCGGCGGCCCCGGCTCATCGAGATCCGGCCCGATGCGATGAGCTTGCGCCCCGGCTCTATGCCCACGATGGAGCGTCTGCCCAGCCACACCACGTCCAGGGCCGCGGAACCGTCGAACAGCTCGGCCTCCAGGGCCGGAACGCCCGCGCGCGGTCGCAGGGTGACCGTGCGCAAGGTACCAGTAACCGACACGACCTGCCGGTCCTGGCAGTCGCAGATGCGGGTGCAGCCGGCGGTGTCGGCGTCCTCGCGCAGTTCCTCCGACTCCAGGTCCTCCTGCGACGAGGAGAGCCGGTCGAACATGCGCCGGAACCGGCCCACCGGCTTGTCGGAACGCGGAGCAGCACTCATATGTGAAGCGTACCGGGGCCGTCGACAGGCACGCACGCTCCGGGGAAGGGATGGCGAGGCTCACTTTTCGAAGCGGTATCCCATGCCGGGCTCGGTGATGAAGTGCCGCGGGTGCGCGGGGTCCGCCTCCAGTTTGCGGCGCAGCTGGGCCATGTAGACCCGCAGGTAGTTGGTCTCCGTCCCGTACGACGGGCCCCACACCTCCTGGAGCAGCTGTTTCTGGCTGACCAGGCGCCCCGTGTTGCGCACCAGTACCTCCAGCAGGTGCCACTCGGTGGGCGTCAGGCGTACGTCCTTCCCGTCCCGGTGGACCTTCTTGGCGGCCAGGTCGACGCTGAACCGTTCGGTCTCCACGATCACGTCGTCCCCGTCGCCGGGGACCGGTTCCGCGCGGCGTACGGCTGCCCGCAGCCGGGCCAGCAGCTCGTCCATGCCGAAGGGCTTGGTGACGTAGTCGTCGGCGCCGGCGTCCAGCGCCTCGACCTTCTCGTCGGAGGAGTGCCGGGCGGACAGCACCAGGATCGGCACCCGGGTCCAGCCGCGCAGGCCCTTGATCACCTCGACGCCGTCCATGTCGGGCAGGCCCAGGTCGAGGACGACCACGTCGGGGTGGCGGGCGGCGGCCAGCTGGAGGGCGCTCGCCCCGTCGTGGGCGGCGTCGACCTCGTAGTGGCGCGCCTTGAGGTTGATGACGAGGGCCCGCACTATCTGCGGTTCGTCGTCGATCACGAGCACCCTCGTGGGGGTCTGGGGGTTTCCCCCAGTCGGGTTCAGCATCGGGCGGCCTGACTTTCTGCTGTCGCGGGGTGCGGGGTCGCCGCGGGTGATCCCGCCGCGCGGAGGGTGAGAACCATGGTGAGGCCGCCGCCGGGGGTGTCCTCCGCGTTCAGGGTGCCGCCCATCGCCTCGGCGAAGCCCCTGGCCACGGCCAGCCCGAGCCCGACACCCGCTCCGCGCGGGGCGTCGCCGTAGCGTTGGAAGGGCTCGAAGATGCGGTCCTTCGCCTCGTCCGGCACCCCGGGTCCCCGGTCGACGATCCTTACCTCGACGCGGTCCGCGAGGGCGCTGGCGGTGACCAGGACGCTCCGGTCGTCCGGGCTGTACTTGACGGCGTTCTCCACGAGGTTGGCCAGCGCCCGCTCCAGGAGCCCGGCGTCCACGGCGACCATGGGCAGCGTCTCCGGGATGTCCAGCTCCGCGCTCCCGTCGGGCACCCCGCCGAGCGCCATCGGCGCGACCTCGTCCACGTCGATCTCGCGGATCAGCGGTGTGACCGTGCCGGTCTGGAGGCGGGACATGTCGAGCAGGTTGCCGACGAGGTGGTCGAGGCGGTCGGCGCCGGCCTCGATGCCCTCAAGGAGCTCCGCCTGGTCCTCCTCGGACCAGGCGACGTCGTCGGACCTGAGGCTGGTGACCGCGGCCTTGATCCCGGCCAGCGGGGTGCGCAGGTCGTGGCTGACGGCGGCGAGCAGCGCGGTGCGGATGCGGTTGCCCTCGGCCAGCGCCCTGGACCGGTCGGCCTCCTCGCGCAGCCGGCGCCGGTCAAGGACGACGGCGGCCTGGGCGGCGAAGGCGGCCAGCACCCGGCGGTCCTCGGCGGGCAGCACCCGGCCGGTCAGCGCGAGGGCCATGTGGTCCCCGACCGGCATGTCCACGTCCGCGTCCTCCGGGCGCTCCACCGGGGGCCCCGACCCGGCACGGCCGGCGCAGGTCCAGGGCGCCACGTCGCCCTCCCGCTCCAGCAGCGCGGCCGACTCCATGCCGAAGGTCTCGCGGACCCGTTCCAGGAGCGTCTCCAGGCTGGTCTCGCCGCGCAGGACGTCGCCGGCCAGGAAGGAGAGGATCTCTGACTCGGCACGCAGCCGGGCGGCCTGGTGGGTGCGGCGGGCCGCGAGGTCGACGACCGAGGCCACGGAGAGCGCGACGCCGACGAATATGGCGAGCGCAAGGATGTTCCTGGGGTCGGCGATCGTGATCCGGTTGACCGGGGGTGTGAAGAACCAGTTCAGCAGTATCGAGCCGACCGCGGCCGAGGCGAGCGCCGGGTACAGCCCGCCGAGCAGCGCGGCGGCCACCGTCAGCGCGAGGTAGAGCAGGACGTCGTTGGCGAGCCCGAGGGGCACGGCGCTGAGCAGGAGGGTCAGCAGCACCGGTCCGCCCAGGCCGGTGAACCAGCCCCAGACGATCCGGGAGCGGCCCAGGCGCGCGCCCCTGGCCACCGGCAGTCCGCGGCCCTTGGCGACCTCCTCGTGGGTCACGATGTGGACGTCCAGGTCGGGGCCGGACTCGCGGGCGACCGTGGCGCCGACGCCGGGGCCGAAGACGTACTGCCACGTCTTGCGGCGTGAGGAGCCGAGGACGATCTGGGTGGCGTTGACGCCGCGCGCGAAGTCGAGCAGGGCGGCCGGTATGTCGTCGCCCAGGACGTGGTGGAAGGTGCCGCCGAGGTCCTCGACGAGGGTGCGCTGGAGTGCCAGTTCCTTCGGGGAGGCCGAGGTCAGCCCGTCGCTGCGGGCTATGTACACGGCCAGCACCTCGCCGCCGGCGCCCTTCTCCGCGAGGCGCGCGGCCCGCCGTATCAGCGTGCGGCCCTCGGGACCGCCGGTCAGGCCGACCACGATGCGCTCGCGCGAGCCCCAGATCTTCGAGACGCGGTGCTCGCTGCGGTACTGCTGCAGGTACTCGTCGGCCCGGTCCGCCACCCAGAGCAGGGCCAGCTCCCGCAGGGCGGTGAGATTGCCGGGGCGGAAGTAGTTGGACAGGGCCGCGTCGACCTTGTCGGGCTGGTAGATGTTGCCGTGCGCCATGCGCCTGCGCAGCGCCTGGGGCGACATGTCGACCAGCTCTGTCTGGTCCGCGCGCCGCACCACCTCGTCCGGCACGGTCTCCCGCTGCCGTACGCCGGTGATCGACTCCACGACGTCGCCGAGTGACTCCAGGTGCTGGATGTTGACGGTCGAGACCACGTCGATCCCGGCGGCCAGCAGTTCCTCGACGTCCTGCCAGCGCTTGGCGTTGCGCACGCCGGGGACATTGGTGTGCGCCAGTTCGTCCACCAGGGCGACCTGCGGCTTCCGGGTCAGTACGGCGTCCAGGTCCAGCTCCGTGAAGGCCCCGCCGCGATACTCCAGCTCCCGGCGCGGCACCTGCTCCAGGCCGCGCAGCATCACCTCGGTGCGGGCCCTGCCGTGGTGCTCGACGAAGGCGACCACGCAGTCCGTACCGCGCTCGACGCGCCGGTGGGCCTCGGCCAGCATCGCGTACGTCTTCCCGACGCCCGGAGCCGCGCCGAGGTAGATCCGAAGCTTGCCGCGTCCCATGGCCTCATTGTCTTCCGGTCACCGCTGACTGCGCAGCGTCGACCTTACGGCCCACAATCGCGACATAACGGGGCGGGGTGCGGATGCGGGCCGTCTTTGACGGAACCCTGACGCCGGGCGTCACTGCCCGACGATCTCCCCGTCCCGCAGTTCGAGCACCCGGTCGGCGAGGTCGAGGAGGGTGGCGTCGTGGGTGGCGACCAGGGCGGTGACCCTTTCGCTGCGTACGACGGCCCGCAGCAGCTCCATCACGGCGTGACCGGTCTCGGCGTCCAGCTGGCCGGTGGGCTCGTCGGCGATCAGCAGGGCGGGGTTGTTGGCGAGGGCGCGGGCGATGGCGACCCGCTGCTGCTGCCCGCCGGACAGCTCGCCGGGCCGCTGGGCGGCGTGCTCGGCGAGGCCCACCAGGGAGAGCAGCAGCGCGACGCGCTCCTCGCGCTCGCGGGGCGCGGCCCGGCGCAGCCGCATCGGCACGCCCACGTTCTCGGCGGCGGTGAGGATCGGGATGAGCCCGAAGGACTGGAAGACGAAGCCGACGCGGTCCCGGCGCAGGGCGAGCAGTCCGTCCTCGTCCAGGTCCGCCAGGTCACGGCCGTCGACCTCGACCCGTCCGGCGTCCGGTACGTCGAGTCCGCCGACGATGTTGAGCAGGGTGGTCTTCCCCGACCCCGACCGTCCCTTGAGGGCGACCAGTTCGCCCCGCGGCACCTCGAAGGAGACGCCGCGCAGGGCGTGCACGACGGCGGTCCCCTGTTCGTACGACTTGCGCACGTCCTCGACCCGCACCATGGTCTCGGTGACCACCACCTGGCTCATGAGCCCCTCCCCCGCCGGACGACCGGGCGCCAGTATCGCCAGCGGAGGCCGCCGGATTCAACGGGGCCGGCACCCCCGTCACGCCGGGCCGGCAGCGCGAAGGGCCACGTCCCCCTGGGGACGCGGCCCTCATGGCGCGCGTACGGAAAAACCGCACGAAGTTTTTACCCGGCGAACCTCCTGGGCTCCCGGCGAACACCGGTGCCCTAGCGGACCTCGGTGATCTCCGGTCCGCGCTGGAGCTGGCCCATGCCTCCGGAGAAGCGGGAGCCCTCTTCCTGCTGGACACCCTCGGGGACCATCTGCGCGTCGTCCGGCAGCTTGAGGACGATCGGGTCACGGGGGGCCATCGGTCCGTCACCGCGGACCACGACCGTGTCCCGGAAGATCTGCTCCAGCAGACCCGCGGCCTGCGGCTGCACCGCGCCCTGACCCGAGATCACGCCCCGCAGGAACCAGCGGGGCCCGTCCACGCCGACGAACCGCACGACCTGGAAGCCGCCCGTGCCGTCCGGCAGCTGCACCGGGACCTGGGCCCGCAGCTCCCAGCCCAGCGGACCCTCGACCTCGTCGATGATGCCGCCCTGCTGGGTGATGCCGGAGCCGATCTCCTCGCGCACCTCGCCCCAGATGCCCTCGCGCTTGGGCGCGGCGAATCCCTGGAGCTGGATGGCGCTGTCGCGCAGTACGACGGTCGCGGCGACGATGGCGTCTCCGGCGACCTCCACCCGCAGTTCCATGCCCTCGACCCCGGGGATGAACATGCCGCCCAGGTCCACGCGCCCCTCGGCGGGGTCGCGGACCTCGGTGCTGTCCCAGGGTCCGTCGGGCCGTGGTTCGGGGTCGAGCCGCACCCGCTCGCGCTCTTCGTCCGCCTCGGTGTCGACGCTGTCGACGACCTGCTCGGTCTCGCCGGCCGCGTCCTCGGCGGCATCCCTCTTCTTGCGACGTCCGAACACGTCACTGTCCTTCCCGGTCGGATACGACCGAAGCGTATCGATTCCCACCCGTCGGGCCGCCCTCGGCGACCTGACCGCTTGTGCCGCTTGCACGGTCCGTCCCGGCGTGGCCGCCGGTGGACCCGAAGCCCCCCTCGGCCCGCGCCGAGCCGGGAAGCTCCGCGACCTGCCGGAAGCGGACCTTCTCGACCTGCTGGACGACCAGTTGGGCAATCCGGTCGAAGCGCTCGAACCGCACCGTCTCGCGCTGGTCGAGATTCACCACGATCACCTTGATCTCCCCACGGTACCCGGCATCAATCGTCCCCGGGGCATTCACGAGGGCGACACCGCAGCGCGCGGCCAGTCCGGAACGTGGGTGCACGAACCCCGCGTACCCCTCTGGGAGCGACACAGACACGCCGGTGGGCAGCACGGCACGCTCACCGGGGGCCAGCGCGCAGTCGACGGTGGTGCGCAGGTCGGCCCCCGCGTCGCCGGGCTGCGCGTACGTCGGAAGCGGTACGTCGGGGTCGATGCGGCGGATCAGCACCTCGAGCTCGGCGCGGGTCACGGGTTCACCTCGAAGGCACGGGTGCGGCGGATCTGGTCGGGGTCGTCCATGGCCGCGCGGATCTCCTCCTCGCGGCCGTGGTTTACGAAGTGGTCGATCTTGACCTCGATGAACAGGGCGTCGGCGCGGACGGCCACCGGCCCGTCCGGCCCGCCGATCCGGCCGGTGGCGGTGGAGTAGATCTTCCGGCCGGCCACCGCGGTCACCTCGGCCTCCAGGTACAGCGTGGTGTCCACGGGCACCGGCCGCCGGAAGTCGGTCTCCAGCCGTCCGGTCACCGCGATCGTCCGCAGCAGCCAGTTCAGCGAGCCCAGGGTCTCGTCCAGGGCGGTGGCCAGCACGCCGCCGTGCGCCAGCCCGGGGGCGCCCTGGTGGGCGGGCCGGACCAGGAACTCGGCGGTGATCGACACGCCCTCGCCGGCCCGCGCCTGGAGGTGCAGTCCGTGGGGCTGGTCGCCGCCGCAGCCGAAGCACTGGCCGTAGTGGGCGCCGAGCAGCTCGCCGAGGGCGGGCGCGTCGGGATGCCGTACGGGCTTCACGGCGTCGGCGGGAGGCTGAAGACCTGGGGAAGTACCACTCACAGGCGCAGACCTTACCCGCGCGTCGGCCGAACACCGATACCGTGCCAAGCTTGGCCCATGCAGCCCTCCCCCGCCCCGTACGAAGAACGCCTCACCGCGCCCCGATCCTGGTGGCTGGTCTCCTTCCTGGTGGGGCTCGCGTTCGCGCTGATCGTGCTGCCCTTCGGCACGCTGCCGATGCTGGGCGGCCTCGTGGGCGGCACCGCGGTGGCGGCGGTGGCGGCCAGTTCGTACGGCGCGGTCCGCATCCGTGTCGTGGGCGACTCGTTGATCGCGGGCGAGGCGCGGGTGCCGGTCTCGGCGCTGGGCGAGGCGGAGGTCCTCGATCCGGAGGAGGCCCGCGCCTGGCGCACGTACAAGGCCGACACCCGTGCGTTCCTGCTGCTGCGCGCCTACATCCCGCGGGCCGTGCGCGTGATGGTCACGGACCCGCAGGACCCGACTCCGTACCTGTACCTGTCGACGCGCGAGCCGGAGCGGCTGATCGAGGCCCTCACGGCAGCGAAGGCGGCCGCGTAGCCGCAGCCGCAACGCACGCGCGCGGGGGCGCGCGCGGTCACGCGGTCAGTGGTCCGGCCGGTCGCCGGGTTCGATGCCTCTGGCGAGGTGGCTCATGTCCAGGGCGTCCTCGGGCCGTTCCAGGGCCGGGAGGTCGCCGAGGGCGCTCCAGGGGACCTGGCGTCTGCGCAGGTCGTCCCGGATCCTGTCGGCGAGCTTCCTGGTGTCACGGCGGTTCATGACGGCCCCTACGGCCGCTCCCACCATGAAGGGCATCAGGTTCGGCAGGTTGCGCACCATGCGCTTCATGATCTGCTGGCGCAGCTGGCGCTTCATGTGGCTGTTCATCGCCGTGCCGAGGGTTGACGGTTTGGACACGTCGACGCCACGCTCGTCCGACCAGGAGTTCAGGTACGCGGTGCTGCGCTGCCCGAGTCCACCGGGCGGACGTACGCCGTAGACCTCGTGGAGTTCGGCGATCATCTTGAGCTCGATCGCCGCCACGCCGGTGACCTCGGCGGCCAGTTCGGTGGGCATCGCGGGCGGTACGGGCATCATCGCCGCCGCGCCGATCCCCGCTCCCACGGTCGCGGTGCCCTTGGCGGCGCCGGCCACTAGGCGGTCGGCCAGCTCTTCCGGGCCGAGGCCGGGGAACTGTCTGCGCAGCGTCGCCAGGTCCCGTACGGGCACGCGCGGGGCCAGGTCGATGATCCGGTCGGCGAGGTGCCCCAGGGCGGCCCTGGCGCGGGTGCCTCCGTTGCGGACGCGCTGTCCGGCCTTTTCCCGGAACGCCGCTGCCCTGCGCCGGGCAGCGGGCGCCGGGGTGTTCGTGGTCGCCGGGAGGTCACTCCGGTCGTCCACTGCTTCGAGCGAGGCCGTACCGGTGTCGGTCGTGCCTCGCTCGTCGTCACGCGCGCTGTGCGGACCGTCGGACGGTCCTTGGTCCGCTCCCCGCTTGGAGAAGCGGCGCTTCCAGGGAGGGGTCGAGCCGGTCACGGCCGACCCCGCCTCAGTCGCAGTCGCGGCAGATGGGCTGGCCGTTCTTCTCCCGGGCCAGCTGGCTGCGGTGGTGCACCAGGAAGCAGCTCATGCAGGTGAACTCGTCCTGTTGCTTCGGCAGTACACGGACCGCCAGTTCCTCGTTCGAGAGGTCGGCGCCGGGAAGTTCGAGGCCTTCCGCGGCCTCGAACTCGTCGACGTCGACGGCCGAGGCGGACTTGTCGTTCCGCCTCGCCTTCAACTCTTCGAGACTGTCCGAGTCGACGTCGTCGTCGGTCTTGCGTGGAGTGTCGTAATCGGTTGCCATGGTCGCTCTCCCCCTCTGGGTGTCTGCGGTGTCTCCAGCGCACGTAACGCGTGAGAGGCCGGACTTGTGCCCGACCTGAGGCGGAGATTTTGCCTCACATCAAGGTCTGTTACTCAATCGACACCCAACCGGACCCCTCATGAGTGATCGGCTTGGATGGCGATGGGGACCGTACACGGTCCTAATACCGCACTTCAAAGGCGTCTCACCGTGTACTTCCCGTGATCAGGGCCCCTGAAAACCGGGATTTTCCCGGCTTTCCGACAGGGTGCATGATCACGGAGAGTAGATGGCGCGAAAGCCGCTGCTGTGATCGATCACACACGCGACTCCAAGGCCTTTGGCCTGGAAATTCCGCTCAAAGCGAACATCCTCGGGTCTCGGTGAGATGTCGGGGTCATGATCTCAGACGGGCAGGGTGACGCGCATGACGAGTCCCCCGCCCTCGCGCGGCTGTGCGTAGATGTGTCCGCCGTGCGCCCGGGCCACGGACCGCGCGATGGACAGACCGAGCCCCACGCCCTTGTCGCTGCCCGTGCGCTCGGTGCGCAGCCGCCGGAACGGCTCGAAGAGGTTGTCGACCTCGTACGCCGGTACCACCGGGCCCGTGTTGGTGACCACCAGGACCGCCTGGCCGTTCTCTACGGCGGTGGTGACCTCCACCCAGCCCTCTTCGGGCACGTTGTAGCGCACGGCGTTCTGGACGAGGTTCAGGGCGATCCGCTCCAGCAGGACGCCGTTGCCCTGGACCACCGCGGCCTCGCGGGCGCCGCGGACCTCGACGCCCTTGCTCTCCGCCTCGGCGTGCACCTGGTCGATGGCCTGGCCGGCCACCTCGGCGAGGTCCACCGGCTTGCGTTCGACGATCTGGTTGTCGCTGCGGGCGAGCAGCAGCAGTCCCTCGACGAGTTGCTCGCTGCGTTCGTTGGTGGCCAGCAGCGTCTTGCCGAGCTGCTGGAGCTCCACCGGGGCGTTCGGATCGGACAGGTGCACCTCCAGGAGGGTGCGGTTGATCGCCAGGGGCGTGCGCAGCTCGTGGGAGGCGTTGCCGACGAAGCGCTGCTGGGCGGTGAACGCCCGCTGCAGCCGCTCCAGCATGTCGTCGAAGGTGTCGGCCAGCTCCTTCAGCTCGTCGTCCGGTCCGTCCAGCTCGATCCGGCGGGAGAGGTCGGAGCCCGCCACCGCGCGTGCGGTACGGGTGATCCGGCCCAGCGGCGACAGGACGCGGCCGGCCATGGCGTAGCCGAAGGCGAAGGCGATCACGGCGAGGCCGAGGAGCGCCAGCAGCGATCGGCTGAGCAGGTTGTCCAGGGCGACCTTGCGCTGGTGGTCTATGCAGTCGCTGATCGCGGCGTTGAACGCGGACAGCGACAGGTTGCCGTTGTCGACGACGGGACAGTCGCTGCTGGAGACCTTGAGGTCGGCGAAGTCGACGATCTTGTACAGCGGTTCGTTGCCGGTGCGCACCGCCTGGGCGGCGAGCAGGTAGATGATCGACAGCAGCAGGATGCCGGCGATCAGGAACATGCCGCCGTACAGCAGCGTGAGCCTTATCCGGATGGTGGGACGCAGCCACGGCAGCGGGGTGGCCGACCGGGGGTCCCAGGTGGGCTTCGGGGGCGCCCCGGGGGGCGCGGGTGTCGTCGCCACGGCCGCTCAGATCCGGTAGCCGGAGCCGGGGACGGTGACGATGACGGGCGGCTCGCCCAGCTTGCGGCGCAGGGTCATGACGGTCACGCGCACGACATTGGTGAACGGGTCGGTGTTCTCGTCCCAGGCCTTCTCCAGGAGCTGCTCCGCGGAGACCACGGCGCCCTCGCTGCGCATGAGGACCTCAAGGACGGCGAACTCCTTGGGGGCGAGCTGCACCTCCTTGCCGTCGCGGAAGACCTCGCGGCGGTTCGGGTCGAGCTTGATCCCGGCGCGCTCCAGGACGGGCGGCAGGGGCACGCTGGTACGGCGGCCCAGGGCGCGCACCCGGGCGATCAGCTCGCTGAAGGCGAAGGGCTTGGGCAGGTAGTCGTCGGCGCCGATCTCCAGGCCCTCGACGCGGTCGCTGACGTCGCCGGAGGCCGTGAGCATCAGCACGCGCGTGGGCATGCCGAGCTCGACGATCTTGCGGCACACGTCGTCGCCGTGCACGAGGGGGAGGTCGCGGTCGAGGACGACCACGTCGTAGTCGTTGACGCCGATGCGCTCCAGGGCGGCCGCACCGTCGTACACGACGTCGACGGCCATGGCCTCCCGGCGCAGTCCGGTGGCCACCGCATCGGCGAGCAGTTGCTCGTCCTCGACGACGAGTACGCGCACGTCGCTTGTCCTTCCTGTGTCCACCCGCGTAGCGCTGGTCGGCGCACGAGGGCAGGGGCCTGGTGGGTGTGTTGCCTCCATCCTGCCCTTTTCGGCCATAAGTCGGCTGTAAGGCGGGGAGGGGCGAGTGAAGTGCGGGTGAGGGACAGGGCACCGAAGAGAGTCGCGTGAGCGGGAATGCGGGATTTTCTCGCACGGTTGAGGTTTCCGCGAAGGGGAGCGGGGGGAGGACGGCTTTACACCCCGCGATCACGCTCTGCCTGTACCGCGTTACCGCGCGGTACGCCGCGGTCCGCTTCCGCAGAGCGGGCGTGGGTGTCCGGCACCGTCGCCGCCCAGCAGGGCAGCGCTGGGCACTCCACCGGAGACGTGATCGCCCCTTCCGAACGGCACACCCCCGTGCCAACGACCCACGACCCAGGACGAGGGGGCGCAGCATGGACGCTTTCACCGCAGGACTTCTGCAGCGCATACAGACGACCGAGTCCGACCTGTCCCGGGCCCGAGACGAGGGCGACGAGTTCCTTGTCGACGTGGAACTGGGAGAGCTCGATGACCTGCGCCGCCTCGCCGCCGAGCACGGCGTGGAGGTAGGGGCGACCCACGCCTGACCGGCCCACGAAGAACGAAGCCCCGGCGATCCAGGCCGGTTCTACTGATCCCCGCAACACCCTGGAGTTCAGGGAGTTGCGGGGATCGTGGATTTTGAGGTGCTGAAGGCGAGGTTCTTCGAGGCGGTGGGGGTCGTCGTGCGCGGGTGCGCTGCCGCCCGGCGAGGCGGTGGGGGGTTTCGCCGTGTCCGGGTGCGCTGCCGCCCGGGGAAGCGGCGGGGGTTTCGTCCCGCGCGGGTGCGCTGCCGCACAGAGAGGCGGCTGGGCCGGCGGGCCGCGCACGAGCCATGGGCCCGGCCGAGGCCCGCACGATCGGGGCCTGCCTCGCCACGACCCGCCACGGCCCCCGCTCGGCGGGGAGCGGCGAGGCCACCGCTCCCCCGGCCCCGGTGCCGGGTGGTGGAGCGCTTGGCGGGGGCCGCCGTCCCGGGCATCTTCGCTCGTCCCACCGGGGTCTCGCCCGGCCGCGCCGATGGGCCCGGGGGACCGACCGCCAACCCCCTGATCCACCGCCGGAGGCCTACGCTCCGAAGTCCGTCAGCAGGCGCTGGAGGGGTTCGAAGACGGCTGGGGTGGCCGCGATGGTCAGGTCGCCGGACGGGCGCTCACCCGGGCGTCCGCCGGTCACCGCGCCCGCCTCACGGGCGATCAGGTCGCCCGCCGCGAGGTCCCAGGGGTGCAGCCCGCGTTCGTAGTAGCCGTCGAGGCGTCCCGCGGCCACGTCGCACAGGTCGATCGCGGCCGAGCCACCGCGCCGGATGTCGCGCACCAGCGGGATGAGCCGCCGCGCGATCTCGGCCTGCTCCGCGCGGACGTCGGCGACGTAGTTGAAGCCGGTGGAGACCAGCGCCCGGTCCAGCGGAGCCGCGGCCCGGCAGGCGAGCGCGCGTTCGCCCTCCCAGGCTCCGGTCGCCCAGGCTCCGCCGCCCAGCACCGCGTGGTAGGCCTCGCCCCGCATCGGGGCCACGACCGCCGCCGCCACCCGCTCGCCGTCCTGCTCGGCGGCGATGGAGACCGCCCAGGTGGGCAGCCCGTACAGGTAGTTGACCGTGCCGTCGAGCGGGTCGATGACCCAGCGGACGCCGCTCGTGCCCTCGGTGGCGGAGCCCTCCTCACCGAGGAAGCCGTCGTCCGGACGGCGGTCCGCGATCAGGCCGGTGATCAGCTTCTCCGCGGCAATGTCCATCTCGGTGACCACGTCGATCGGGCTGGACTTGGTGGCGGCGACCGCGAGGTCGGCCGGACGGCCGTCCCGCAGCAGCACGCCCGCGCGGTGGGCGGCCTCCCGGGCGATCTTCAGCAGCTCGGCGTGGCGCGGGTCGGTCGTCAGGTCGGTCACGGGCTTCCTCACGCGTAGGGGCTGTCGGCGCCCGCGGCGGCGGGCCGGGGGGCACGGGCGGGGCAGCAGCCGACCGGGCACAGGTTGTGGCTCGCGCCGAGCGCGCCGAGGGCGCACGGCGCGACGTCCTGGCCGCGCTCGTCGGCCGCACGTTCCAGAACGAGGTCGCGGACCGCCGCGGCGAACCGCGGGTCGGCACCGACGGTCGCCGAGCGGCGCACCGGCAGCCCCAGCTCCGCGGCCTTGGCGGTGGCCTCGGTGTCGAGGTCGTACAGGACCTCCATGTGGTCGGAGACGAACCCGATGGGGGCCATCACCACCGCGGGGGCACCGGCCGCGCGGCGCTCCTCCAGGTGGTCGCAGATGTCGGGCTCCAGCCACGGGATGTGCGGGGCGCCGGAGCGCGACTGGTAGACGAGCTGCCAGGGGTGGTCGACGCCGGTGCGCTCGCGGACGGCCTCGGCGATCACCTGCGCGACGTCGAGATGCTGGCGGACGTAGGCCCCGCCGTCGCCGTGTGCCTCGACGGGACCGGAGGTGTCCGCGGCCGAGGTGGGGATCGAGTGGGTCGAGAACGCGATGTGCGCGCCGTCGCGGACCTCCTCGGGCAGCTCGGCGAGGGACCGGACCACTCCGTCGGCCATGGGCTCCACGAACCCCGGGTGGTTGAAGTAGTGCCGGAGCTTGTCGACCCGGGGCGGCTGCAGCCCCTCGGACTCCAGGGCGGCCAGCGCGTCCGCGAGGTTCTCGCGGTACTGGCGGCAGCCCGAGTACGAGGCGTAGGCGCTGGTCGCGAGGACCAGGACCCGGCGGCGGCCGTCGCGGACCATCTCGCGCAGGGTGTCCGTCAGGTACGGCGCCCAGTTGCGGTTGCCCCAGTAGACCGGCAGGTCCAGGCCGTGCTCGGCGAAGTCCTTGCGGAGGGCGTCCAGCAGGGCGCGGTTCTGGTCGTTGATCGGGCTGACGCCACCGAAGAGGAAGTAGTGCTGCCCGACCTCCTGGAGGCGTTCCTTCGGGATGCCCCGCCCGCGCGTCACGTTCTCCAGAAAGGGGACCACCTCGTCCGGGCCCTCCGGGCCGCCGAACGAGAGCAGGAGCAGGGCGTCGTACGGACTGTCATCGAGCACGTCTGGCATGTCTCGATCCTGCCACCCGGCACTGACAGCGAGGAAACGGTGGGGTACCGGCCGTGCGTTTCACCAGGTCCGCGGGGGTGTTTCCGGGCGTTTGGGCGAGTAATCTGTATCGACTGTGTTCGCACCTTACTGACCGTGTTACTGACCGTGTTACTGAGCCGTCTTACTGAGCCGTTTCCGGAGACCTCGTTGGCCAGCCCCTACCGCGCCCTGTTCGCCGCCCCCGGCTCCAAGGGCTTCTCCGCCGCGGGCCTCCTCGGCCGGATGCCGCTGTCGATGATGGGCATCGGCGTGGTGACGATGATCTCGCAGCTCACCGGGCGGTACGGACTGGCCGGGGCGCTGTCGGCCACCATCGCGCTCGCCGCCGCCGTGGCCGGACCGCAGGTCTCCCGTCTGGTGGACCGGTACGGACAGCGGCGGGTGCTGCGCCCGGCGACCCTGGTGTCGCTGACCGCGGCGGCGGTGCTGCTGCCGGCCGCGCACTACGGGTGGCCGGACTGGGTGCTGTTCGTGGCCTGCGTCGGCATCGGCTGCGTGCCGAGCCTCGGCGCGATGGTCCGGGCCCGCTGGGCGGCCCTGTACCGGGGCACCCCGCAGCTGCACACCGCGTACTCCTTCGAGTCCGTGGTGGACGAGATCTGCTTCATCTTCGGGCCGATCATCTCCATCGGCCTGTCCACGGCGTGGTTCCCGGAGGCCGGGCCGCTGCTCGCCGCCTGCTTCCTGGCGACGGGCGTCTTCTGGCTGACCGCGCAGCGCGCCACCGAGCCGGCACCGCACCCGCGCGAGCCCAAGGGCGGCGGCACCGCACTGCGCTCGCGCGGGCTCCAGGTCCTGGTCGGCACGTTCGCGGCCACGGGGACGATCTTCGGGGCCATCGACGTCGTCACCGTGGCGTTCGCCGAGGAGGAGGGGCACAAGGCCGCCGCCAGCCTCGTCCTCGCCCTGTACGCGGCGGGATCGTGCACGGCGGCCATGATCTTCGGCCTGCTGCGCTTCGCCGGTCCGCCCGAGCGCCGCTGGCTGCTGGGCGTGTGCGCGATGGCCGTGAGTATGATCCCCCTGCTACTGGTCGGAAACCTGCTGTTTCTGGCCGCGGCGCTGTTCGTTGCGGGTCTGTCCATCGCTCCGACGATGATCACGACGATGTCCCTCATCGAAGAGCACGTACCACGCGCGCAGCTCACCGAGGGCATGACCTGGGTGAGCACCGGACTCGCGGTCGGGGTCGCGCTCGGCTCCTCCGGGGGCGGCTGGGTGATCGACGCCTCCGGGGCGCGTGCGGGGTACTGGGTTCCTGCGGTGGCCGGGGCCGTCGCGGTCGCGGTCGGTTTCCTCGGGTACCGCCGGCTCAAGCGGCCGGATCCGCGTCGGGGAGGCACCGTTGAGCAGCACACGCACGGCGAGCGGCAGGACGAACGGCCGGAACGGCACATGGCGTAACTGGGGCGGCAACGTCTCCGCGCGCCCCGCGCGGGAGGTCACTCCCGCCTCCGTCGAGGAGCTGGCCGACGCGGTTCGCGCGGCGGCCGGGGAGGGGCTGCGGGTCAAGGCGGTCGGCACCGGGCACTCCTTCACCTCCATAGCGGCGACGGACGGCCTGTTGATCCGCCCTCAACTGTTGACGGGCATCCGCGACATCGACCGTGCCGCCATGACGGTCACGGTCGAGGCGGGCACCCCGCTCAAGCGGCTCAACCTGGCCCTCGCGCGTGAGGGGCTGTCGCTGACCAACATGGGCGACATCACGGAGCAGACCGTCTCCGGGGCCACCAGTACCGGCACCCACGGCACGGGCCGCGAGTCGGCCTCGATCGCCGCCCAGATCCGGGGTCTGGAAATGGTCACCGCGGACGGCTCGGTGCTGACCTGTTCCGAGCGGGAGAATCCCGACGTGTTCGCCGCCGCCCGGATCGGCCTGGGCGCGCTGGGCGTCGTCACCGCCCTCACCTTCGCCGTGGAGCCGCTCTTCCTGCTCACCGCGCGTGAGGAACCGATGCCGTTCGAGCGGGTCCTCGCCGACTTCGACGAACTGTGGACCGAGAACGAGCACTTCGAGTTCTACTGGTTCCCGCACACCGGCAACACCAACACCAAGCGCAACAACCGCAGCGCCGGCCCGGAGCAGCCGGTGGGCCGGCTCCAGGGCTGGTTCGAGGACGAGTTCCTGTCCAACGGCGCCTTCCACGCCGCCAACTGGCTCGGCCGCGCCGCCCCCGCCAGCATCCCGGCGATCGCCCGGTTCTCCAGCAAGGCGCTCTCCGCGCGGACGTACACGGACGCCCCCCACAAGGTCTTCACATCGCCGCGCCGGGTGCGGTTCGTGGAGATGGAGTACGCCGTGCCGCGCGAGGCGGTCGTCGAGACGCTGCGTGAACTCAAGGCGATGGTCGACCGGTCACGGCTCAGGATCAGCTTCCCGGTCGAGGTGCGCACGGCCCCGGCCGACGACATCACGCTGTCCACCGCCTCGGGCCGCGACAGCGCGTACATCGCCGTGCACATGTTCCGGGGCACGCCCTACCAGGCGTACTTCACCGCCGCCGAGCGCATCTTCACGGCGCACGAGGGGCGGCCGCACTGGGGCAAGGTGCACACCCGGGACGCCGAGTACTTCTCCCGGGTCTACCCGCGCTTCGGCGAGTTCACGGCGCTGCGGGACCGCCTTGACCCTGACCGTCTGTTCCTGAACGACTACTTGCGCCGGGTTCTGGGGTCGTAGCCGAGTCGTCGGGGGCCGGGCTCCCGGAGTCGCCGGAGCCCTCGTCCCCGGTGGCGTCCGGGGTCGGCGTCGGACTGGCCGCCGTACCGCCATCCTGCCCGGCGTCGCCGCCCGAGGACGTGCCGTCGCCGGTTCCGCTCGGGGTGCCGGAAGGGGTCGCGACCGGGGTGTCGCTCCCGGAACCGTCGTCGCCGGAGGTCCCGGAACCGCCCGGGTCGCCCTTGCCGTTCTCGGAGTTCTCGGAGTTCCCGGAACCGCCGGAGTCGTCCGGGTTCCCCGCATCCGGTGCGGACTTGCTGTGGCCGGCGAGGGCGTTGCCGACCGTGGTGCGGTGGCCGCCGCTCAGGCTCTCGCCGGAGGCGACCTCGTAGGTGGTGATCCCGGCCATGGCGACCCCGAAGACGAGGGCGGCCGCGAGCACCGGGCGCTTCCAGCCCGTGGTCCGCGCGCGGTAGACGGTGCCCTTGGAGAACTCGCCCGGAGCCGGTGTTGCTCCGTACCCCGTCCCCGGCGCGACGGCGGCCGTGCGCTTCACCCGGAGCTGATCCCCGGTGCGCTTGAAGAAGTGCTGGAGGACCGAGCCCCCGCAGGTGGCGACCACACTGATCACACCGGCGCCGAGGATCGTGCCGTAGACGCCGAACGAAGAGGCGAGCTTGGCGGCCACCACCGCGGCCAGCGCGCTGCCCGCGACCTGGGCCACGCTCAGCTCGATCCTCCTGGCCTCCCCCTCCGTACGCACGTCCGCCTCACCGGCGCCATCGGACTTTTCACGCATCCTCTGACCTTGCCTGCCTTTCCCCTACGGGACCGATCAACTGCACGAGAAAGGGACGTGCGGACGAAACCATTAGTTCCGTTTCTGGTGATTGCGTGAAGTACGCCACGTCCAAGATCGCGGAAATCGCGACAGGGACGGCCAAGTGCCCCCTCTTGCCAGAAGTTGGGCGGCGTGCCAATCCACGCACGTGGCCCGAATGGAGTACTGTTGCGAGCCCTGGGTCCGGTCTCCCGACAGGGGGTTCGGTGCCTTGAAGGACCGCCGGGAGGGGGCTAGTTGCACAGGGTGACGGAGTTGGTCACTTAGCGTTGCGAACAGGTAACCGTGCCATAACGGCGATCCAGGGCCCGAGCCCGACACGCCGGGCAACTCGGCAAGGTTGTGGCAGGCTGCACCCGGGCAGGCCACACTCGACAGAGCGGAAGCAGCGACGCACGTGACGTCGGCAGGCACCACCCGGGAGGTCCCCATGCCCGAACTGCGTGTCGTGGCCGTCTCGAATGACGGCACACGGCTGGTGCTGAAGGCTGCGGACAGCACGGAGTACACGCTTCCGATCGACGAGCGACTCCGGGTCGCCGTGCGCGGCGACCGTCCCCGCCTCGGCCAGATCGAGATCGAGGTGGAGAGTCATCTCCGCCCCCGCGACATCCAGGCGCGTATTCGTGCCGGCGCGACCGCGGAAGAGGTCGCCCAGATGGCCGGCATCCCCGTCGACCGCGTACGGCGCTTCGAGGGTCCCGTGCTGGCCGAGCGCGCCTTCATGGCGGAGCGGGCCCGCAAGACCCCCGTCCGCCGCCCCGGCGAGAACTCCGGGCCGCCCCTCGGCGAGGCGGTCCAGGAGCGGCTGCTGCTGCGCGGCGCCGACAAGGACACCGTCCAGTGGGACTCCTGGCGCCGCGACGACGGCACCTGGGAAGTTCTCCTGGTCTACGTGGTGGCGGGCGAACCGCACTCGGCGAGCTGGACGTACGACCCGCCCCGGCGGCTCGTCCAGGCCGTCGACTCGGAGGCACGCGCGCTGATCGGCGAGTCCGACGACCTCGCCGCGGCCGAGCCCAGCTTCCCGTTCGTGCCGCGCATCGCCCGGCTGCCGCGCGACCGGCCGCTCGACCGTTCCCTCGACCGGGAGCTGCGGGAGCGGCCGAGCCTGCCCCCGCCGCCGTCCGAGCCTGCCGAGGAGACCACGGCCACCGCCTCCGCCGAACGCGAACGGGACTCGCTCACCAGCCTCCTGGAGGCCGTGCCGAGCTTCCGGGGCGACCTGGTGGTGCCCGAGCGCGCCCCGGAACCGGTGGTGGAGGAACCGGCCGAGGAGCCCGAGGTGGAGGAGCCCCCGGCGCCCGCCGCGTCGGCCGGCTCCGCCTACGCCGACGTGCTGATGCCGCGCTCGGTGGCCAGCCACCGCGACCGGCTCACCGGCTCCACCGACCGCCAGGCGGAGGCCGACGGCGTCCGCCCGGGCCGCCGCGCGGCGGTGCCGAGCTGGGACGAGATCGTCTTCGGCACCCGCCGGAAGAAGCAGGACTAGACACTCTTACGTCCGGGACCGGGGCCGTACCCACGCGGGTGCGGCCCCGGTGCCGTGTGCGGGACCCCTTGTGCTGTTCGGTCGGGGCCGACCGGTCACCCGTCGGGTGCGCCCCGGCCGCGTCGCCCGCGTCCGCCGACCCCGGCCGGGCGCGCGTGCGCCGCCCGTTCGCGCCTGTCGGCGCCGACAGGCGTCACCGGCGCCCCGGAGCCCGACGTCCGCCCACCGCTCCGAGGCCCGGCGACCAGGCCCCGCCCGGTACGCCTCCGCGGCCCTACTGCGGGTCCGGTCCCACCGCGACCGGTCGGGACGGGTCCGAGGACCACTCCGACCACGAACCCACGTACAGCGCCGCCGGGATGCCCGCCACCGCCAGGGCGAGCACCTCGTGGGCACCCGACACGCCCGAGCCGCAGTAGGCGCCGACCTCGCCGTCCTCCGTGGCGCCGAATGTCTTGAAACGCGCCCGGAGTTCCCCGGCGGGCAGGAAGCGGCCGTCCGCCGCCACGTTGTCCGTCGTCGGTGCGGACACGGCACCCGGGATGTGGCCGCCGACGGGATCGATCGGCTCGACCTCACCCCGATAACGCTCCCCCGCGCGGGCGTCGAACAGCACCCCGGAGCGCGCCAGCGCGGCGGCACCGTCCGCGTCCAGCAGCCCCGCCGCGCCCGGCGACGGGGCGAAGTCGCCCTCCTCGGGGGCCGGGACGTCCGTCGACAGCGGCGCCTCCCAGGCCGGCAACCCGCCGTCGAGAACCCGCACGTTCGGGTGACCCGTCCAGTGCAGGAGCCACCACGCGCGGGCCGCCGCCCACCCCTGTCCGCCGTCGTAGGCGACGACCGGCCGGCCGGACGACACGCCCGCCCGGCGCATCGCCGCGCCGAACTCCGCCACGTCCGGCAGGGGATGCCGGCCGCGCCCACCGGGCGCGGAGGCGAGTTCCCGGTCCAGGTCGACGTAGATCGCGCCGGGAAGATGCCCGGCCGCGTACTCGGCCCGGCCGTCGAAGGGCGGGGCGCCCGCCGCCCTGGCCGTGCTCAACTGCCAGCGGACGTCGAGCAGGACGGGCGGATGGGCGCCCGCCAGCTCCTTCAGGAGTTCGGATGCGGAGATGATGGCGTTCATGGCCCCATCCTGGCGTACCGAGTGGCCGAGGCGTCGATGTCGGGCTACTCTGCCCGCCGGACAGTACCGATCACGAGGCGTGCGGGTTCGGGCACATGCTGTACCACCCGGGCAGGCGGGCTGCCCCATGAGCGCACCCCAGGCGCACGGCGCCGGGACCGGTGCCGGCATCGGCGCGGGGTCCGTCGGAGCGAAAGCGGACGCACGGCCCG
This sequence comes from Streptomyces sp. NPDC058534, assembly GCF_042717365.1. NCBI lineage: Bacteria > Bacillati > Actinomycetota > Actinomycetes > Kitasatosporales > Streptomycetaceae > Streptomyces > Streptomyces sp. NPDC058534. Next base: position 64,201 of record NZ_JBHXNW010000035.1, on the reverse strand, counting down.
CGGAAGGGCCGAGAAGAGAGTGACGATGACGGACGCACGGGGGTCGGCCGGCCGGAACGGCGAGACGAACGCCCGGCGCACACCCGGCGCACCCTGCTGGGTGAGTCTGATGGTGCACGGACCGGCCGCGACCCATGACTTCTACGGGGCCCTGTTCGGCTGGGAGTTCCGGCCCGGACCACAGCAACTGGGCCCCTACGCGCGGGCCCTGCTCGACGGGTACGAGGTGGCGGGAATCGGCCAACTGCCGCCGGACCGCCAGCTCCCCATCGCGTGGACGCCCTACTTCGCCTCCGCCGACGTGAACCGCACGGCCGAGACGGTGCGCCTGTGCGGTGGCACGGTCGGCGTCGGCCCGCTGGACGCGGGCGAGGCCGGCCGGCTGGCCATCGCCTCGGACCCCTCGGGCGCCGTCTTCGGCATCTGGCAGGCGGCGGAACACCTCGGCACCGCCGTCACGGGCGTGCCCGGTACACCGGCGTGGAACGAACTGATCACCTTCGAGACGGCGAACGTCGCCAAGTTCTACGAGACGGTGTTCGGCTTCGAGCTGGAGCCGCAGGCCTCGGCCGGCTTCGACTACGTGACCCTGCGCCTCGACGGACGCCCGGTCGCCGGCATCCACGGCGTGGGCAACGCGCTCCCCCGGGACCGGGGGCCGCACTGGCTGACGTACTTCGAGGTGGCCGACGCGGACGCGGCCCTGGATCGGCTGGTCGGCCTCGGCGGGCATGTGGTCGAGCCGGTCCAGGACTCGCCCCAGGGGCGGATGGCCATGGTCGCGGATCCGGAGGGGGCGCGGTTCTCGCTGCTCCAGAACCGGCGGGGCGGGGCTCCGAGCCCCACGGGTCCCTCAGGCGGGTGACACCGGCAGCACGTCCGGCGACAGTGCCGCCGCGCGGGTCGTCGCCGCGGTCGTACGGCGACGGTGGTGGCGCCGGCACAGCACCTCGTAGCCGATCTCGTCGGGGGACTGGGCGACGTCGCCGACGACCACCTGGGCGCCCTCGACGACCATGACGCCGCCCACGGTGCGGGCGTTGTGCGTGGCGCGGGCGCCGCACCAGCACAGGGCCTCGACCTGGAGCACCTCGACCCGGTCGGCGAGTTCGACCAGGCGCTGGGAGCCGGGGAAGAGCTTGGAGCGGAAGTCGGTGGTGATGCCGAAGGCGTACACGTCGATGTCGAGATCGTCGACCACGCGCGCGAGCTGGTCGATCTGGTCCGGCGCGAGGAACTGCGCCTCGTCCGCGATCACGTAGTCCACGCGTCCGCCCTGCGAGAGGTGGTCGACGACGTGGGCGTACAGGTCCTGTCCGTCCTTGACCTCCGCCGCATCGGTGACCAGGCCGAGGCGCGAGGAGAGCTTGCCCTCGCCGGCGCGGTCGTCGCGGGTGAATATCATCCCGGCGAGCCCTCGGGCCGAGCGGTTGTGCTCGATCTGGAGAGCCAGTGTCGACTTCCCGCAGTCCATCGTTCCGGAGAAGAACACCAGCTCGGGCATGAGGGGTTGGGCACCTTTCGGCAACGGGGCGGAGGGCTGCGGTGTGTCGGAGGCGTCAGGAGCGTACTTCGAGCAGGGGCACGAGCTGCTCGGCAGGGGTCATCGAACCGTGGTTGCCGACCATCGCCGACTCCTTCGGCTCGCGCTCGGAGGCGATGAGCAGGACGTCGTCCCGCGCGGCGGCGACCACGTCGCCGATGCGGTCGTACACGCGGTCGTCGATCCGGGGGCCGAACCAGCCCGCCTCGATCGCCTCGTCCCGGGACGCCACCCAGAACTGCTCGCCCAGCACCTCGCGCCAGCAGGTCAGCACGTCGCCCCGCGCACCGGGGACGGCGTACACGTGCCGGGCGCGGCCCTCGCCGCCGAGGAGGGCGACGCCCGCCTTCAGCTCCCAGTCCTCGTCGAAGTCGATGCGGTGGTCCTCGTCGAAGGGCACGTCGACCATGCCGTGGTCGGCGGTGACGTAGAGGGCGCTGCGCGGCGGCAGCTGCTCGGCGAGGCGCTGGACGAGCCGGTCGACGTGCCCGAGCTGGCCGCGCCAGGTGTCGGAGTCGACGCCGAAGCGGTGGCCGGCGCCGTCGACCTCGGCGTAGTACGTGTACACGAGGGCGCGGTCGGCGCCGGCCAGCTGCTCGGCGGCGCAGTCCATCCGTTCCTCGCCGGACAGCCGTCCGAGGAACGTGCCGCCGCTCAGCGCGACCTTGGTCAGCGGGGTGTTCGCGAAGGTCGGGGAGGAGACCTGCGCCGCGTGCACGCCCGCCTGCTGGGCGAGCTGGAAGACGGTGGGGTACGGCTGCCAGGGGCCCGGCGCGGTCCACGGCTGCCAGCGCAGCTGGTTCATCAGCGCGCCGGTGGCCGGGTCGCGCACGGTGTATCCGGGCAGGCCGTGGGAGCCCGGCGGCAGACCGGTGCCGACGGAGGCGAGGGAGGTCGCCGTGGTCGCCGGGTAGCCGGCGGTGATCGGACGCCCGGTGCCGCCGCGCGAGGTGCCAAGGAGCGAGCACAGGAAGGGGGCCTCATCCGGGTGGGCCCGCAGCTGCTCCCAGCCGAGGCCGTCGATCAGGAACACGCAGTTCCGGTCGGCCGGGGTCAGTTCGGTGATGCCCGCGGTCATGCCGGGGACGCCGAGTCCCGCGGCCAGGGTGGGCAGCAGGTCGGCGAGGGAGCCCCTGCCGTACTCGGGCACGGGGGCGGAGCCGACGGGGAGGGGTTCCGGGTCGGTGTCCCAGGCGGCGGAATCGAGAGGGGTGGGCGCGAATCGCCCTCGGTCTTGGGCGGCGGGGGGAGGCGGGTGGGCCATCAGCGGCCGGTCTCCGCGGTCGCCTCGGAGAGGGCCTGCGCGAAGGTGAGCGCCTGGCGCACCGTCTCGGGGCCGTCCCCGGCCTCGCTGACGCGCAGGCTGAGGTCGTCGGCCGTCGAGCTGCCCGTGTAGCCGTGGTCGGCCTCGCAGTTGGGGTCGCCGCAGGCGGCCGGCTCCAGGTCGAGGCGGGAGACGGCGCCCCAGCCGATGGTGAGCACGATCTCGCGGGGCAGGGTGCCCGGCTTGTACTGCTCCGGGTTGGCGACCACACGGCTGACGACGATGGACGAGATCCGGCCGAGCTTGACGGACTCCGTGGACGTCGTGGCGTACGGCGTCGGGGAGGTGTCGTCGGCGGCCTGCTCGTCGGTGTGGCTGACGATGAAGCGGTTGCCGGTGAGCACGAGCACGGTCACGTGCCGGCGCACCTCGTTCTGGTCGAACGTCGTCTCCTGGTGGACCAGGTACGACCGCACGGGCTCGCCGCCCACGGCGGCCTCCACCGCCTCGGCCACGAGGGCCGGGTAGTAGCCGCTGCGCTCGATCGCCGCTCGCAGCCCCTGGGTCGTCGTACTGGTCTTGGCCATGCCCTCCATCCTAAGGGGGCCCACTGACTGTGCGGCACGCTCCCGCGGTACCCGGTCCGGGCCGTGGGCGGTCAGTACGCCGGGAGGGTCCGCGGGCCGAGGTCGTCCCTGGCGGGAGGGGGCGCGAGGCGGACGGAGGCGCCGAGGACGCTCAGGCCGTGCGGGGCCACCACCACGGGTTCCAGGGTGACCGCGACGACCTCCGGGTGGTCGTCCACCAGCCGGGAGACCCGCAGCAGCAGCTCCTCCAGGGCCGGGGCGTCGACCGGCGCCGAGCCGCGCCAGCCGAAGAGGAGGGGCGCGGTCCGGATCGAGCGGATGAGCGAGGTGGCGTCGCGGTCGGTGACCGGAATCAGCCGGTGCGCCGTGTCGCCGAGCAGCTGCGTGGCGGCGCCGGCGAGCCCGAAGGAGAGCACCGCGCCGGCCGCCGGGTCGATGACGGCCCGTACGACGGTGTCGACGCCGCGCGGTGCCATGCCCTGCACCACCGGGCGAAGCTCCGCGGGCTTGCCGAACAGCTCGGTCAACTCGGCGTACGCCCGGCGCAGTTGCTCCTCGTCCGCGAGGTCCAGGCGTACGCCGCCCAGGTCGGCGCGGTGGCGCAGGTGGGGGGCGGTGGCCTTGAGGGCGACGGGGTAACCGATGACCCGCGCGGCGGACGCGGCTTCGTCGGGGCCGGGGGCGGGCAGCGCGCGGTGGACGTCGACGCCGTACCTGCCGAGCAGCTCGCAGGTCTCCGCCGCGCCGAGGGTGAGCCCCTGCCCGCGCGCGAGGTACCCGGCTATCTGCTCGGCGGCGCCCTTCTCGTCGATGTCCTCGTACTCCGGCACCTTTCCGGGGTCCACGGCGTCGCGCCGCCACTGGGCGTAGGCGACGGCCTCGGCGAGCGCGCGGACGGCGCGTTCGGCGGCGGGGTAGGCGGGGATGAGCCGGGTGCCGTCGCCGGGGGCGGGGACGGCGGGCGGGTGTTCGGGGGCTGTGGGGGCGGCGGGGGCGGCGGTCTGCGGCTCGGTGCCGGGGTCCTCCCGGGGCTCGGTGCGCTCGGGGGCCGTGGCCGCTCCGGGCTCGGCGGGCGTCGGCCTCCGGGGCTCCGCGGCTGGCGGCGCCTGCGGCGCGGTGCTGGCCGCGGCCGAGAGCGCCTCCGCCAGGCCGCCCAGTTCCACGTGGACCACCAGGACCGGCTTGGCGGGCACCGCGGCCGCCGCCGACCGCAGGGCCTCCGCCAGCGCGGCGTCCCCGGCCGGCCCCTCCCCCACCGTCGGGATGGCGGTCACCACCACCGCGTCGCACGTGTCGTCGGCGAGCGCCCGGGAGAGCGCCGCGTGGAAGTCGTCCGCCGAGGCCGCCGTCGTGAGGTCCAGCGGAGGGTGCGGTCGTAGCCCCTCGGAGAGGCACGCGTCGTAGGTGAGGAGCCCCAGTGACTCGGAGTTCCCCAGGATGGCGACCCTGGGCCCGGCGGGCAGCGGCTGGCGGGCGAGCAGCAGCCCCGCGTCCACGAGGTCGGTGATCGTGTCGACCCGGATCACGCCGGCCTGCCGCAGCAGCGCGGAGACCGTGGCGTGCGGCAGCCGTGTCGCCCGGACGGCGTGACCCTGTGGGGCCACTCCGCCGTGTCGTGCGCCCTGCACCACGACCAGCGGCTTGGCGGCCGCCGTCCGGCGCGCAAGGCGGGTGAACTTGCGCGGGTTGCCGATGGACTCCAGGTACATCAGCGCGACGTCGGTCTCCGGGTCGTCGTACCAGTACTGGAGGACGTCGTTGCCGGACACGTCGGCCCTGTTGCCGGAGGAGACGAAGGTCGACACGCCCGTGACGCCGGTGACGCCGCCGCCGCGCCGGTGCAGCCGGGACAGCAGGGCGATGCCGATGGCGCCGGACTGGGCGAAGAGGCCGATCCGTCCGGGACGCGGCATCTCAGGGGCGAGGGAGGCGTTGAGCCGCACGTCCGGTGAGGTGTTGATGATCCCGAAGGCGTTGGGCCCGATGATCCGCATGCCGTAGGTGCGTGCCTGCCGTACGAGGGCCCGCTGGCGTTCGCGTCCTTCGGCGCCGCTGTCGGCGTATCCGGCGGAGACCACCACCAGTCCCTGCACGCCGTGCTCGCCGCACTCGGCGACGACCTCGGGGACCTGCTCGGCGGGGACGGTGACCACGGCGAGGTCGACGGGGCCGTCGATGGCGCGCACGGAACGGCGGGCCGGGACCCCGTCGAGGTCCGTCAGGTCGTCGGCGAACGACCTGTTCACGGCGTACAGCCGGCCGGTGTAGCCCGCGTCGCGGATGTTACCGAGGACGCTGCGGCCGACGCCGCCCGGTGTCCGGCCGGTGCCGATGACGGCCACCGAACCCGGCTGGAGCAGGCGCTGGACGGAGCGGGCCTCCGCGCGGTGCTCGCGCGCGTACTGCACGGCGAGGGAGCGGTCGGTGGGTTCGAGATCGAACTCCAGGCGGACCACGCCGTCCTCGAAGCTGCGCTTCTGGGTGTACCCGGCGTCCATGAACACCTTGATCATCTTGGTGTTGGCGGGCAGCACCTCGGCCGCGAAGCGGCGGATCCCGCGCTCGCGGGCGACGGCGGCGACGTGCTCCAGGAGCGCGGAGGCGACGCCGCGGCCCTGGTGGGCGTCCTGGACGAGGAAGGCGACCTCGGCCTCGTCGGCCGGTGCCGAAGCAGGTGTTCCGCCGGGGCCGATCCGGTCGTAGCGTACGGTGGCGATGAACTCGCCGCCGATGGTGGCCGCGAGTCCCACCCGGTCCACAAAGTCGTGGTGCGTGAAGCGGTGGACGTCCTTGGCGGACAGGCGAGGGTACGGCGCGAAGAAGCGGTAGTACTTCGACTCGTCGGAAACCTGCTCGTAGAAGCTGACCAGGCGCTCGGCGTCATCAACGGTGATGGGGCGGACGCGCGCGGTGCCGCCGTCGCGCAGCACCACGTCGGCTTCCCAGTGGGCGGGGTACTCGTGCCGGTCCGACGAGGTCTGCATGGGCCCCAGAGTACGGCTCGCGTACGACAACGGCGCGGGGCAGTCTGTGGGGGACACAAGCGACGACACAAGCTCGGACCGAGGCCGCGGTCCGACCATCACACGGGGCGGCACACGGCCGTCCCGGCATGCTTCACGATGTGGGAAACTGGTCTAGACAACACTGGTCTAGACAACTCACCCTCTGAACACCTGAAGGGCAGCATCACATGGCTGAGCGCCGCGTCAACGTCGGCTGGGCCGAGGGTCTCCACGCCCGTCCCGCCTCCATCTTCGTCCGAGCCGCCACGGCCACAGGCGTCCCGGTGACGATCGCCAAGGCCGACGGGACCCCCGTCAACGCGGCCTCCATGCTGGCCGTCCTCGGCCTCGGCGCGCAGGGCGGCGAGGAGATCGTCCTCACCGCCGACGCCGAGGGCGCGGACATCGCCCTGGACCGGCTGGCGAAGCTGGTCGCCGAGGGGCTCGAGGAGCTTCCCGAGACCGTCTGACGGACAGCAGCCGCGCGACGACGGCCCGCACTGCCCGGTCGGGGTTGTGCGGGCCGTCGTCGTGGTCAGGTCGACTGGTCCTGCTGGTGTTCGGGCATCAGGGCGAGAAGCCTTTCGGGGAGGGAGTCTCCGAACGTTTCCTCCAGGTGCTTGGCCGTCTCGTCGTCGGCGTGGCTCATGCGGGTGAACATGGCCTGCTCGTAGGTGCCGAGGCCGGCCTCGATGTCGTCGGGGTGGGCCGCGAGGGCATTGTCGAGTTCGGCGCCGTCACACATGGCCCAGTTGGCTCCTTCACCATTGGGGGCCTGCAGGTGGGCGGCGTCACCCACCAAGGTGACCCCGGGCGTCCGCTGCCACTGATGCCCCTCGGGCAGGGCATAGTGCGGGCGCAGGACGGGCGGGGTGTCGGTGTCGGTGGTCAGCGCGGTCAGTTCGGGCGCCCAGCCGTCGAACTCGGACGCGACGCGGGCGGCGGCCGCGGCCGGATCGGAGAAGTCGATGCCCTCGAACCACTCCAGCGGCCTGGTGGGCGACACGTAGGCGTGCAGGGTGTCGCCGCGTTCACGGTGCGCGGTAATCACCCTGTCCGGTGCCGGGGCGAACATCGAGCCACCACCGACCGCCTTCGCAGCGGCCGGATGCCTGGTGTCGGCGTGGAACAGGCATGTCTCCACGAAGGACGTGCCGACGTAGGCGGGTATCGCCGCCGACAGCAGCGGGCGGATGCGTGACCAGGCGCCGTCGGCGCCGACCAGCAGGCTCGTGGTGAGGGTGGCGCCGTCGGCGAACGTCACCTCGTGGCGACCGTCGCCGAGGCTCCTGACGCCGGAGACCTTGCGGCCCCAGCGAACGGCGCCTTCGGGCAGGGCGTCGAGCAGCATCCGCCGCAGGTCCGCGCGCTGCGCTTCCGGGCGGCCCCCGGTGCCGTCGTCGGCCTTCTCGAACAGGACTCCGCCGTCCTGTCCCAGGGCGCGCATCGCCTGGCGGCCTTCGAGGGTGATCGCGCGGAACTCCCCCATCAGGCCGGCCGCCTTGAGGGCGAGCTGTCCGTTGTAGTCGTGGATGTCGAGCATTCCGCCCTGGGCGCGCGCCTCGGGGGAGACTTCGGCTTCGTAGACCTCGGCAGGAATGCCGTGGACGTGCAGGACGCGGGCCAGAGTCAGTCCGCCGAGTCCGGCGCCGATGATCGTGACGGTTTCCAAGTCGACTCCCTCGTGGGCCGGGCGGCGCGGCGTGTTCGCCGACCCGATTTGGTACAGCGTGCCAAGATGGACACTACTCACTTTGGTACGTCGCGCCAAGTTGGCACGGTGCACCAAATGTGTCAGCATGGCCGCATGACAACGCCAGCGCGCCGGTCTCAGCGGCGTAACCAGGTGCTCTCCCGGGAGCAGATCATCGAGGCCGCCATCGAGCTGCTGGATGCGGGCGGCGAGGGCGCGCTGACCGTCCGGGCGTTGAGTGAGCGTCTGTCCACCGGGTCCGGGGCGATCTCCTATCACGTGGGCAAGCGGGACGATCTCCTGGACGCGGCGACCGAGACGGTCGTCATGGCCGCTCTGGCGACGAAGCCCGCCCGGGCGGGAGCGGCGCCGGGGGACGAGATCCGCGTCGTCGCGCTGGCTCTGTTCGACGCGATCGCGGAGCACCGGTGGCTCGCCACGCGGCTGACGCTCCAGATCATCCGCAACCCGGTGGGCCCGGTGACGGTAGGGATCTTCGAGCGGATCGGCCGGCAGGTGGACGCCTTGGGCGTGCCGCCAGCCCGCTGGTTCGACGCGGCCTCGACGCTCGTGCACTACATCCTCGGAGCGGTCAGCCAGAACGCCCGCATCGAGGGGGACACCTCAGGGATCGACCCCGAGGCGGATCGCGAGAAGTTCTTCGAGGCGACCTCGGCGGCGTGGCAGGAACTCGACCCCGGGGATCACCCGTTCATGCACGCCGTCGTCGGCCAGATGAGAGAGCACGACGACCGCGCGCAGTTCCTCACCGGCGTCGCCGTCGTCCTCGACGGCCTCACCCGTCTGCACTGACCGCCTCATCCGGCCGGGGCGGCCCCACGTATTGGTTTCAGGCCAACGAGCCGGTCCTGTCCGGCTGTTCCGTCCTCGTACTCGAGCGGGACCAGGACCCCAACCCGCCGTTGAAGGCGCTCCCTCTCGGATCGACAGCCGCTGCCCAGTGGTTCGCCACCCCGGGAAACCAAGCCGCTCCCTTTATCCCTTCCGGCCTCGCCGTAGGGTGCCCACCCCTTGTCGAGGAGCCGGAACCCTGCACCGATGGGCGCCGGATCGGCCTCCTCCAGCGCGACTTCCTCGGTGATCGCCGACACCAAGGCATCTTCGTGGCGCAACCACATCTCGAGGTCCCCGCCGAGCGGCCGCTCACCGCAGACGAGCGCCTCCTTGTGCGGGAGGTGCGCATCGCCGAGCCCCGTCCTCTTCGGCGGCTCAGGCGCCAACCCCGGCTATCAGAAAGGGACACGACATGTCCGAAAGCATCGACTCGCGGCCCGAAGAGCGTGAGATGCCCGCCTCCGGCGCGCGCACGTCGACGCGGCGGCGAGTGGCGGGAGCGTTACTCATCGCCGGGCCGGCGATCTTCCTGCTCGGGGAGTTCATCTCCGCCGCAGCGTGGACCGACCCCGCCTACAGCTACACGTACCACTTCATCAGCAACCTCGGCGTCCACGGGCCCTCGACCCTGTTCGGGCAGTACATGTACTCACCCCTGGCCTGGGTGATGAACACCGGATTCCTCCTCTTCGGGATCACGATCCTGGCCGGCGTGGCCACCCTGCGAGAGCTGTCGGGAGGGCGCCGCTGGGCAACGCTCATCCCCGCGACGCTGCTGGCCGTCGGCGGCGTCCTGCTCGCGCTGTATCCCGGATCCGGCGAGGCGCTCGACGACGGCACCGGCGAGTACCACAGCATGGGAGCCTTCGCCGGCTTCGTCGGCGGGAACGTACTCGCCATCGTGCTCGGATGCCGGTGGCGGCGCATCGGCGTCTCGCAGCGCATGGGACGAGCACTGATCACGGTCGGCGTGATCGGCCTGATCTCCATGGTGCTCTACCTCGCGATGATCTTCACCGCCGGCGACGACCCCATCGGCATCATCGGCCTCATCGAACGAGGCGCCGTCCATCCGTTCCTGATCGGCCTCCTCTGCACCGGCGCATCGATCTGGAAGCGGCGCCGGTGACGGCGGCTCCCAGCATTGTGGCCGGGCGGCGGGGCGGCTATGGTCCTTCTTATCTGAGAGAGATAACTCATTTAAGAATGGAGTGTCATCGTGTTCATTGCTGCGACGACGGACAGCGTGTCCATCGCTCCGAGCTGGGACCGCGCTCCCGCGGCCGAGACGCGCCGTCTGGGGCAGGTGCCGGCCGCCCACGTCGGCGACGCGCTGGAGCGGATGACCGTCATGGACGGCGGCATCCGGCTGTTCACCGAGCGCGCCGCCCTCCTGGGGAACGCCCTCACGGTGGACGTGCGGTCGGGTGACAACCTCGCCATCCACAGGGCGCTCGACGAAGCCCGGCCGGGCGACGTCCTGGTCGTCAACGGACACGGGGACACGACCCGCGCGCTGATCGGCGACCTCATCGGCGAGATCATGGTGAACGCCGGGGTCAGCGGCGCCGTGGTCGACGGCGCGGTCCGCGACGTACAGGCGCTGTCCGGGATGGGCCTGGCCGTCTACGCGCGGGCGATCACCCCCGCCGGACCGTTCAAGGACGGGCCCGGCGCCGTCGGAGCCCCGGTGGCGGTCGGCGGCACGGTGGTGGCGGCGGGTGACGTGCTCGTCGGTGACGCCGACGGCGTCGTCGTCGTCCCGCGGGGGCGCGTCACGGAGGTCGTGGACGCGGTCGACGGGATCGGCGAGAAGGAGGACACGCTCCGCGGGCGCATCCTCGCCGCGCGCCCCGACCGCGCGGTGGTTGCCCGATGACCGCCACGCCGCCCGCCTTCAGGATCGAGGAACTGCGCCGCCGTTCGCGCCGCCCGGCCCTCGCCCCGGCCCCGCCGGGGACCGTCTCCCTGGCCATGGGGGAGCCGGACTTCCCCACCCCGCCGACGATCGTCGGGGCCGCGGTGGCCGCCCTGCGCGAGGGACACACCCACTATGCCGACCAGAAGGGGCTGGCGGAGTTGCGCGCGGCGCTCGCGTCGAGGCTGCCGGCCCTCCCCCGCCGTACGTGGAGCGCGGACGACGTCGTGGTCACCCACGGTGCCACCGCGGCGCTGGCGTCGGTCGTGCTCGCGACGATCGGCCCCGGTGACCGTGTGGTCGTCCCGGAGCCCGCCTACTCGCTCTACGCCGACCTGGTCGTCCTCGCCGGCGGCACCGTGGACTTCGTCCCGCTCGCCCCGGACCTGCACTGGGACCTCGACGCGTTGGCCGCCGCGCTCCCCGGTGCCGCGATGGTGATCTTCTCGAACCCGTCGAACCCGACCGGCATCGTGCACCGCAAGGAGGAACTCGAGGCCCTCGGGAAGCTCCTCGACGGATCCGACACCCTGGTCGTCAGCGACGAGGCGTACCACCGGCTGGTCCAGCCGGGGCACGAACCGACCTCGGCGCTGGAGATCGAGTCGCTGCACGACCGGACGGTTTACGTGCAGACGTTCTCCAAGACGTACGCTATGACCGGCTGGCGGGTGGGATACCTGACCGGGCCGCGCGAGGTGGTGGACGCGGCGGCGCAGGCGCACCGAACCTGGAACGGCTCGTTGAACACGGCGGTCCAGCACGCGGCCCTCGCCGCCCTCGACCTGCCGGACAGCGTCGTCGACGCCATGGCCGACCGGTACCGGCGGCGTCGCGAGCTGGTGGTCGCGCGATTGTCCGGCGTGCCCGGCCTGCACCTGGTGCCGCCGGAGGGAGCGTTCTACGGGTTCCTGCGTTACGACACCGGCCTGGCCTCCGAGGCGGTCGTCCGCGAACTCGCCGCGCGGCAGGTGCTGGTCCGGGCCGGCGCCGAGTACGGACCCTCGGGCGAGGGGCACGTCCGGATCTCGTTCGCGGCCTGTGAGGACGACCTGTGGACCGGGCTGGAACGCATCGTCGGCTACTTCGGCGATGCGCGGTCCTGAGCAGCTCGCAGGGCACCTCAGCCGGAGCCGACACCCCGAGGCGATACCCTTTGCCCGCACTTCCATGAGGCGGAGGAGGCCCGTGACCGATCAGCAGGCCGACCCACGCGGGCGGCGCAAGCCGCGCAGTGACACCCGCCGCAACCACCGGCGCCTCCTCCAGGCCGTCGGCGAGCTTGCCCGGGAGGCGCCCGACGCGCTCACCATGCAGGCGGTCGCGTCCCGCGCGGAGATCGGTCCCGCCACCGCCTACCGTTACTACTCCTCGGTGGACGACGTACTGGCGGCCTATGTGCTCAGCGTCGTCGAGGAGCTCCGCGATTTCAGCGCCACGTCGACCGCGCAGGGGCGGCCGCTGTTCGACGCCCTCGTGGACAAGTGGGTGGACCTTCTCGCCGAGCACGGCCCGGCGTTGGTGCAACTCCGGTCCCGACGGGGCTACCTGGAGCGGCTGCACAACGGGAACGAGATCATCGTCGCCCTGCGCGACGCCTGGAGCGAGCCCGTGCGCGGGCTGCTCGACGACACCGGCCTACCGGACGAGCTGCTTGAGCACGCTCTTTTCCTCAGCAACATGATCTTCGATCCGCGGGAGATCCAGGACCTGCTGCGGGAGACAGGTCTGTCCCGCCGGGAGGTCATCACCCGGCTGACCGAGGCGTACCGCGGCGCGCTGCGCGGGTGGGTGCGGGCCGGCTGACGGCCTCGTCCTCCCTACACCCCCTACCGCGGTATCACCCCCACATTGGCTCCCGGGTATGACGCCCGGCGCATAGCCGTCCGCCCACTCTGTACCCCGTCGCCCGGCTCCACCGCACCCGCGTTGGAGCCTTGCATCACGCGACCCATGAAGTGATAGATACATCTCAAATCAGAGATCTGTATCTGTGTCTGTGTCTGTGTCTGTGTCTGCATCTGTATCGGAGGTTCAGTGGTGACCAAGCACCAGGAAGAGACCGTACGAGCGGGCGATCTCGACGTCGGGATCATCGACAGCGGCGACGGTGTGCCGCTCGTGCTCGTCCACGGCGGCGAGAGCGACCGCACCCAGTTCGCCACGCTCCGCGCGCGGCTCGGCGCGGGGATCCGGGCGATCTCCTACGACCAACGCGATTCGGGGATCACCGTGAACCCGCCGAATCCCTATACGTTGGCCGTCCTCGCCGACGACCTCGTCGCCCTGCTGGACGCGATGGGGCTCCAGCGGGCCCACCTGCTGGGCACCTCCTTCGGCGGCGCGGTCGCGCAGCACGTCGCGCTCCGGCATCCCGCGCGGGTCGCGTCCCTCGTCCTGGTCGCCACCACGCCGAGCTTCGCGATGGGCAGCGAGGCGATCGACGAGCTCCTGAACATGTCCCACGAAGACCGGCAGAAGTCGGCCCCGGGCTACTTCTTCACGCCCGAGGGGCAGGCCGAGCAGCGCGCCCGGCCGACCCGGACGCTCACCCGCCGCGATCCCGAGCAGAGCGCCCGCCGCCACGACGTCGCCCGGCAGCACGAGGTCCGGGACAGCCTCGGCGAGATCACCGCACCCACCCTGATCGTGCACGGCACGGAGGACCGGCTGGCCCCCTACGACGGAGCCGTCCTGATGGAGCGACGCATGCCGAACGCCGAGCTGCGTTCGATCGAGGGCGGACGCCACGGGATCGCGGTGGAGTTCGCGGACACGGTGGCTCACTGGGTGCGCGAGTTCCTCGGGGTCAATGGCCATGGCTGACGCCGTCCGCGAAGTCGCGGACCGGATGGCCGAGGCGGCCCGGGCGTGGCTGGACTCCCTGGACGCGGACCAGCGCAAGGTGGCGGCCGGACCACAGCCGGGCACCGGCGGCGCGGCGGAGGCCGAGGCCGAGGCCGAACGTACCCGGTGGTTCTACACGCCCACGGACCACGGCGGTCTGACCTTCCACCAGCAGCGCCCGGCCCAGCACCGGTCGGCGATACGACTGGTCGCGAGCGGACTGTCCGAAGCCGGGTACGTCACCGTCGCCACCGTGCTCGGCCTGGAGAACGTGCTCGACCACGTCGAGGACTTCTCGGTGAACTGGGGGAGGGAGCGGACCCGCGACCCCGGCATGTACTACCTGCGGGTCTCCGGTGAGCCCGGTGGGCCGCAGCCGTGGGGGTGGCGGTTCGGCGGCCACCACGTCTCGCTCAACAACCTCGTCGTGGACGGACGCGTCGTCGCCACCACACCCTTCCTTCCTGGGCGCCGACCCTGCCGCCTCGCCCCTGCTGGGCGGCGCGACACTGCGCCCGCTGGGGACGGCCGAGGACATGGCCCGCGAGCTGGTCCGTTCCCTGCGCCCCGAGTCCGCCGCTCGCGCGGTACTGCTGACCCGCGCCCCGAACGACATCGTGGCGGGCAACAGCCCCCGCGTCGACGACCGCGTGCTCAAGCGCGGCGAACTCTGGCGCCCCGGCACGCACACTCCCGACCGTGCGGAGCACCCGTCCACCGGCCTCGACGGTGCCGACCGGCGGGCGCTGGCGCTCACCCCGACCCCCAAGGGCGTGCCGGGCGCCGAACTCGATCCAGACCAGCGGGAGTTGCTGCGCGCCCTGCTCGGCACCTACCTGGACCGCGTGCCGGACGGAGTCTCCCCGCTGGCCCGCTACGACGACCCCGCGGCGCTGGACGCCGTACACCTCGCCTGGGCCGGCTCGACCACGGCGGGCGAACCGCACTACTACCGCCTGCAGGGCCCGCGGCTGCTCATCGAGTGGACCAACATCCACCGCGGCGTCAACCACGCCCACGCCGTGTGGCGGGACCCGGAGACCGACTTCGGCGGCGACGTCCTGGCCGCCCACCACGCCGCCCACCACACGCCATGAGCCACCACTGGCCACCCCCTCGCCCTACGAACGGAATGTGACAGACATGGCCGGTCAACAACCGTCACCGACCGAAGATCCCCCTCACACCACACGCCCCACCCTGCGCGGCCCCTTCGGCATGTGCGCGTCGACGCACTGGCTGGCCTCCGCGACGGCCCAGTCCGTACTGGAGCGGGGCGGCAACGCGTTCGACGCGGCCACGGCCGGCGCCTTCGTGCTGCACGTGGCCGAACCCCACCTCAACGGGCCGGGCGGTGACCTCGTCGCCGTGCTCGCGACCGCCGCGGACTCGGCGCCGCTCGTGCTGGCGGGGCAGGGCCACGCCCCGCGCGGAGCCACGATCGAGCACTTACGGGCCGAAGGGCTCGACCACGTCCCCGGCGCGGGAGCCCTCGCCGCCGCCGTCCCGGGCGCCGTCGACTCCTGGCTCTGGCTGCTCGCCGAGTACGGCACCTGGGAGCTCGCCGACGTCCTGGCCTACGCGATCGACTACGCGGAGCGCGGAGTCCCGGTCGTACCCCAGCTGGCGCGCGTCCTGGCCACGGTCGAGGATCTCTTCCGCACACACTGGCCGACGTCGTACGCGCTGTGGATGCCGGGGGGACGAGTCCCCGGGCCGCATGCCACTCTCGTCAATCCCGCCTACGCCCGCACCCTGCGCCGGCTGATCATGTCGGGTGCAGCTGCGGGCACGTCCGGGACGAGAGCCGCACGGGTCGATGCCGCGCGACGCGCCTGGCGCACCGGGTTCGTGGCGGCCGCCGTGGCGGAGTTCGCGGCCGAGCCGCACCGGCACTCCTCGGGCCGGGACCACGCCGGTGTGATCACCGCCGCCGACTTCGCCGACTTCCACCCGTCCCTCGAGCCCGCGGTCACCGCGGAGTTCCGGGGGATCACGGTGGCGAAGGCGGGCCTGTGGTCCCAGGGACCTGTGCTGCTGCAGGCCCTCACCATGCTCGACCACTTCGACGACGCGCGGCTCGATCCGTCCACGGCCGAGGGCATCCACACGATCACCGAGGCCATGAAGCTGGCCATGGCCGACCGGGAGGCGTTCTACGGGCACCTGGACCCGGCGGAGGCGGAGGTCGTGGTCAGCCGTCTGCTGTCCTCCCGGTACAGCAAGGAGCGCGCGAGCCTGATCAGCCCGGTCTCCTCAACCGCGTTCAGGCCCGGCGACATCGGTGTCACACCGTACACACCACCGCTCGTCACCCGCGGGCACGCCGGGCAGGCCGAGGGCGTGGGAGAACCCACCGCGCGGCAGACCGGGGAGACCCGGGGCGACACCTGCCACATCGACGTCGTCGACCGCTGGGGAAACATCATCTCCGCCACACCGTCGGGAGGGTGGCTCCAGTCCTCGCCCGCCGTGCCGGAGCTCGGTTTCGCGCTGGGCACACGGCTCCAGATGACCTGGCTGGACCCGGCCGCCCCGTCGCGCCTGGCACCGGGCCGGCGGCCACGTACGACACTGACTCCGACCCTGCTGCTGCGCGACGGCAGCCCCGTGGCCGCACTGGGCACGCCCGGGGGCGACCAGCAGGACCAGTGGCAACTGATCTACCTGGTGCGCACGCTGGCGCTGGGCATGGACCCGCAGGAGGCGATCGACGCACCCGCGTTCCACACCACCGCGGTACCGAGTTCGTTCTGGCCACGGACCTGGACGCCCGGGGGGCTGGTGATCGAGGCACGAGCGGGCGGGACGGTCGTCGACGAGCTGCGCGAACGCGGCCATGACGTGACCGTCTCCGGACCCTGGAGCCAGGGCCGCCTGTCGGTCGTCACGCGTGATCCGGACAGCGGCGTCCTCCGCGCGGCCGCGAACCCGCCCGGTGCGCAGGGCTACGCGGCAGGACGATGAGCGGCCGCGCGGCCCGCACCCGCGGCCTTCGGCCCCTGCGACAGCATGTGACGCCGCCCGGTCCGATGCTCGCCCTCACCTTCGCGACGGGCGTCGTCGACGCCGTCGGATACCTGCGCCTCGACCAGGTGTTCGCGGGCAACATGACGGGCAACGTGGTCATCCTCGGCATGGCGGCCACGGGCGGTACGGGGCTGCCGGTGCTCGGTCCGGTCGTGGCGCTGGCGTCCTTCCTCGCCGGCGCGGCGACGGCCGGGCGGGTACTGCGCACCGCGGCCCCGGGCTGGAGCCGCCGGTGCACGGCGCTGCTGGCCGGTGTCGGACTGGTCCTGGCCGCGACGGCACTCGGTCTGGCCGTCGTCGGCTCCGACACCTCCGGCGCACGCGCGTGGATGGCGGCGTCGCTCGCCCTGGCGATGGGGGCGCAGGCGGCGACGGCCCGCCACCTGGCGGTCAAGGACGTCACCACGGTGGTCGTGACCTCCACGCTGACCGGCCTCGCGGCGGACTCCCGGCTGGGCGCGGCCCGCGGCCAAGCTGCCCTGCGCCGGGCCGCCGCCGTCACGCTCATCGTCCTCGGAGCGGCCACCGGAGCGGTGCTGTGCCGGGTGCACGAGGGCCTCGCGGTGGCGGCGGCCGCCTGCGTCGTGCTCGCGGTGACCGCTCTCGGCCGGGTGGCGCCGACCACGACCGGATCTCCTTCGACCGCTCCTTCGACTTCGACCGCTCCTTCGACGGCCCTCATCCGGCCATGACGGAAAGGACGCTCATGACCACAACCCTGGCTCCCCCGGTCCCCATCGGGAAGGCCACTGTCGGGGCCCTCGGCATACTGGCGCTGTCCACCGGTGCCCTGGAGTCGGTGGTGTCACCGACGATCCCGCTCCTGGAACGCGAACTGGACATGAGCCAGTCCGAGGGGGCGCTGCTCAGCATCGTCCTCCTGATCACCGGCGCGCTCATCACCCCGTTGGCGGGCAAGTTCGGCGACCGCTACGGCGGGAAAAAGGTCCTGATCCGGCTGATGACGGTGGTCTCGCTCGGCGGCACGGTGTCCGCCCTGGCCCCGAACCTGCCCGTGCTGCTGCTCGGCCAGGTGTTGCAGGGCGCGATGATCGGCGCGCTGCCCCTGTCGTTCATCGTGGTCCGCAAACACCTCCCCGCCGGGGAGTCCAAGGTGGCCATCGGCGTGGTCAGCGGACTCTTCGTCGGCGGGTCGATGGTCGGCATGCTGTCGGCCGGTCCGGTGGCGGAACAGCTCTCCCGGCACTGGATGTTCGCGCTGCCGACGATCGCGGTCATCGGGGCCACCCTGCTCGTGAACCGGCTGATGCCGACCGATCCGCCAGGCCGGTCGGACGACTCCGGGTTCGACTGGCCCGGCCTGCTGCTCCTGAGCGGGATGCTGGTCACCCTCATGCTCGTCCTCGCGCTGGCGCCCGAAGTCGGCTCGCAGCCGCTCGTGCTCGCCGCCCTCGTGCTGGTTCTGGCCTCGTTCGTCACCGGATGGGTGAAGGCCGAACGGCGTGCGGCCTCGCCGATGATCGATCTGCGGATGCTGGCACGGCCCGCGATATGGAAGGCGTGCGTGCTGACGTTCGTGATCTGCCTCGGTACCACGATGGCGGTCTATCTGATTCCGCAGCTGCTCGACGAGCGCGGCGACGGGTACGGGTTCAGGGCCGGCGCCACCGAGATCGGCTTCTTCCTGCTGCCCGGCGCCATCGCCGCGACGCTGGCCGGGCCGCTCGGCGGGATCGGGGACCGGCGTTTCGGCTCGCGTGCCGTGGTCAACACCGGCGTCGTCATGATGGCCGTCGGCCTGCTCGCCGTGGCAACCGTACACACCGAGGTGTGGCACCTCGTCGTCGGCAAGGTGCTGATCGCGCTGGCCAACGGCCTGTGCGTCACGGCGATGATGACCAGCACCGCCACCGCCGTCGACCAGAGCGACACCGGCATCGCCACCAGCCTGATCCTGGTGAGCCGCGTGGTCGGCTCCGCCGTCGGCGGGCAGCTCGGCGGTGCGCTGCTCACCGCCGGAACCCCTTCCGGGTCGAAGGTCGCGGCCGAATCGGCCTATGTCACCGGATTCGTCATAGCCGGCGTCGTCGTGTCGCTGGCCCTGTTCGTCACCCGCACCATGAGCAAAGGAGTCAAGGCATGACCCGCACCGGCCGACCGACAGGCACGCTCACCACACCTGGGCGCAAGGTCCTGATCTCCGGGGCCGGCATCGCCGGTCCCGCCCTGGCCTTCTGGCTCAACCGCTACGGATTCGAGGTCACCGTGGTGGAGAAGGCCGGCACGCTCCGCAGCGGCGGCTACCCCATCGACGTACGGGGCACCGCACTCGACGTCGTGGAGAAGATGGGGATCCTGCCGCGACTGCGGGACGCGCACATCGACCTGCGCCGGCTCACCTTCCTGGACGGGGACGGCAGCGAGGTGACCTCGCTGCACCCGCACGCCGTCACCGGCGGTGTCGCGGGACGGGACCTGGAGATAGGGCGCGGGGATCTGACGGACGCTATGTACATGGCGGTCCGGGACGACGTGGAGTTCCTCTTCAACGACTCCATCGACACCCTCGACCAGTCCGAGCACGGGGTCGACGTCACCTTCCGCGGTGGGGGCAGCGGTACCTTCGACATGGTGTTCGGCGCGGACGGCATGCACTCACGTACCCGGGAGATGCTCTTCGGTCCCGAGGAGCAGTTCCACCGATACCTCGGCTACTGCTTCGCCGTGTTCACCATGCGCAACACCCTCGGCCTCTCCCACGAGACCGTGATGTGGAACACCCCCGGCATGGCCGCGGCCGTCTACGCCGTGGGGGACGACGACGAAGTGCACGCCTTCCTGAACTTCGCCCAGCCGGAGCCGCCCTTCGACGCCTTCGGTGACCCGGAAGCCCAACGGGACCTGCTCGCCAAGGTCTTCGGCGACGCCGGTTGGGAGGTCCCGGGCATCCTGACGGCCCTCCATGACGCGGACGACGTGTTCTTCGACGCGGTCGGCCAGATCCGCATGCCCCGCTGGTCCAGCGGCAGGGTCGCGCTGCTGGGCGACGCCGCGTACGCGCCCTCGTTCCTCACCGGCCAGGGCACCAGCCTCGCCCTCGTCGGCGCCTACATGCTCGCCGGTTCCCTGGCCGACCGGGACCACGCCGCGGGCTTCGGCGCCTACGAACACGACACACGTGACTTCGTGACCCTGAACCAGAACCTGGTCGGCCAGGGCGGCGCCACCCTCTTCCCGACCACCGCCCGGGCCCTGGAGCAGCGCAACGACCGGCTGCGCAGCCTGAGCGCCATGCCCTCCCCGGAGCCCCGCCCGGCCCATTCGGCCCTCACCCTGCCCGCCTTCGGCGACCACTGACTCCGCTCGGTTTCCACAGCGCCGTTGCCCGAGCGGAGGGGCCCCGGTCACCCCGGTCACCCCACCGGGGTGTCCGCTGTGTCTTATAGACAAAAGCGTGCCCACGAGACGATAATGTATCTGGGGTTGGGGGGTGGGGGGTTTTATT
>NZ_JBHXNW010000035.1:41666-43983 GCF_042717365.1 Streptomyces sp. NPDC058534 | reverse complement strand
ACCACGCCCCCCCCACCCCCCCCCTCTCCCCCTCTCTCGCCGGCGCCCCCCCCACACCCCCCACCGCGCCCGGTGGCTCACCGGCCCGGGGCCCTGCCTCGCCCCCCACCCCAGCAGACCACCGGGCGGGCCTCTCGCTGTGCCATTCCGCTGTGCCATTCCGCTGCCCCATTTCCGTCCGGGCAGCAGAAATATGGGCAGTCGAAAACACCCCCCGAATTTCCTGCTCTTTGTATACCGGGCCCGTGTTAATGCCGCAGGCTCGCCGTGTTTACGGGACGTTGCGAGTTCCTCACACGCTCCGTCCTACCGCCGCCGGAGGCGAATCGCAGGCGGTGACCCGGCGCCGACCGCTCGGTGTGCAGCGCCATGAGCGCCCGCGCGCGGTCGCCGTCGCCCCGGGCCACCGCGTCGAGGATCGCGCCGTGCTCGGCCCAGTACTCCACCGGCCCGGGGGGCGCGTCCACGTCGTACATCCAGGCGATCTTGTGGCGCAGCTGGGTCAGCAGCGCCGTCAGGGACGGGCTGCCGGCCGCCTGGGCGAGGGTCTCGTGGAACCAGCCGCCCAGGGAACGCAGATCCTCGCCGCTGCCCTGCCTGGCGCGTTCCTGGCCCAGGCGGACCAGGCCGCGCAGCACCTTGAGGTGGGCGTCGGTCCGGCGCCGGGCGGCCCGGGCGGCGCCGAGGGGCTCCAGGAGCGAGCGCGTCTCCAGCAGGTCGGCGGCCTCCTGTTCGGTCGGTTCCGCGACGCACGCGCCCGCGTGCCGCCGGGTCACCACGAAACCCTCGGCCTCCAGCGTGCGCAGGGACTCGCGGACGGGGACGCGGGAGACGCCGTAGCGGCGGGCGAGGATTTCCTCGGTGAGCCGGCCCCCGCGCACGTGAACGCCTGCGACGATGTCGTCCCGGATCGCCGTGCACACCGAATGCGCCGGAATACGCATGACCGACCTCCGCCTTAATCCCCGTGATACGTCGACGATTGACGTGTCCAGCGACTCTAGGCCAATCAAGCGGTTATTCCGACGGCGGAGCGGATTTCATGGATATTTTTTGGCCGACGGCGGCGACCGCACGCGAACGAAAACCAAAAGCCCCGGCTCGGGCGGCCAGGGCTTTCGAGTGGTGCCGCAGGGTCCGCCGTCAGACGTTCACGCCGTGCGAGCGGAGGTAGGCGACGGGGTCCATGTCCGAGCCGTACTCGGGGCTCGTACGGGCCTCGAAGTGCAGGTGGGGCCCGGTGACGTTGCCGGTGGCGCCGGAGAGGCCGATCTGCTGGCCGGGGTCGACCGACTGGCCGACCGAGACGCCGACGGACGACAGGTGCCCGTACTGCGTGTACGTGCCGTCGTGCATCTTGATCACGACCTGGTTGCCGTACGCCCCGCCCCAGCCGGCCTCGACGACGGTGCCGACGCCGACCGCGTGCACGGTCGTACCGCTGGAGGCGTGGAAGTCGATGCCGGTGTGGCTGCCGGAGGACCACAGGGAGCTGCCGGCCTGGTACGCCGTGGAGACGTAGGACGCGGTGATCGGCGGGACGAAGGTGTTGAGGCGCTTGCGCTCCGCCTCCCGCGCGGCGCGTTCCTTGGCCTCGCGTGCCTCCTTGGCCGCCTCGGCGGCCCGCTCGCGCGCGGCCTCCTGGGCCGCCTCGCGGGCGGCGGCGTCCGCGGCGGCCTGCCGCTGTGCGAGGGCCTGGGCGTCGATCTCCTCGGCCAGGGAGTCGCCGATGCTGATGACCGGGGTGAGTCCGCTCCGCTCCACCTCGGGCTCGGCGGCGAGCGCCGGAGCCGCGAGGGTGCCGACGACGCCGGTGGTGGCGAGGGCCGCGACACCCGCCGCGCGGGCGGTACTGCGGTGCATCCTGCTGGGACGCCGGTGCTTCCCGGTGGCGCGCGTGAACGCCATGTAGAGGCTGGTCCTTTCCTTCCCTCTCGCCTACCGGGTTAGCTGACGGGTTCGGAGCAGGAAGGTCTCCTACGGACCCCCTCGCTGCGCGCGCGGGCGTCCGATTCACCCCAGGGACTACGGTGGGTCCCCGGCTCCCCTGGCTCGCGCCGTACGGGGACTCGGCGATGACTGTCCGGTGCCGCGGGTGCGGCGCACTGCCTGACGAACAGCCCGGATGACGCTAAACGCGGCTGTGTTCAATCCTCAAACGCAACAGGGCTTTTGTAGCGCATGCCACAGGGCAGACGGGCAGCCTCCCCCTCAATTCGGACAAACGGCGGGCGGCGGGGGCAAGCCGGGGACCCGGGCCCCCCCCCCCGGGGCCGGGGAGAGGCCGGCCCCCCCGGGGTGTCACCGAACCCCGGGC
>NZ_JBHXNW010000035.1:19769-41656 GCF_042717365.1 Streptomyces sp. NPDC058534 | reverse complement strand
GCGGGGCCCCGCGCGCCGCACGCCACAAACCGGCCCCCGCCGGCCCCCGGGGCCGCCCGCGCGCGGCGCGCCCCCCGCCACCGCGCGTGCCGCTATTCGGCCGTCACCACGGTGACTTCACCGATGCCGAGGGCCTCGACGGGCTCCTTGATCTGCGCGGCGTCACCGACGAGGACGGTCACCAGGCGGTCGACCGGGAAGGCGTTCACGACCGCCGCCGTGGCCTCCACGGTGCCCGTGGCGGCCAGTTGACGGTAGAGCGTCGCCTGGTAGTCGTCCGGCAGGTGCTGCTCGACCTGGTCGGCCAGGGTGCTCGCCACGGCCGCGGCCGTCTCGTACTTCAGCGGCGCCACACCCACCAGGTTCTGCACGGCCACGTCGCGCTCGGGGTCGGTGAGCCCCTCCGCGGCGAGCTTGCGCAGCACCGTCCACAGGTCCTCCAGGGCGGGACCGGTGTTAGGGGTGTCGACGGAGCCGCTGATGGCGAGCATGGCGGCGCCGGTGCCGTCCGGCGCGGACCGCAGCACCTGCCCGAACGCCCGTACGCCGTAGGTGTAGCCCTTCTCCTCGCGCAGGACGCGGTCCAGGCGGGAGGTGAGGGTGCCGCCGAGGCAGTAGGTGCCGAGCACCTGTGCGGGCCACACACGGTCGTGCCGGTCGGATCCGGTGCGGCCGAGCAGCAACTGCGTCTGGACGGCGCCGGGACGGTCCACGATGACGACCCGGCCCCGGTCGTCGGCGGTCACCGGCGGCACGGGGCGGGGTTCGGCGGCGGAGCCGGTCCACGCGCCCAGGGTCTCGCCCAGCAGCGCGTCCAGGTCGAGGCCGGTGAGGTCGCCGACGACCACGGCGGTGGCCGTGGCGGGGCGGACGTGCCTCTCGTAGAAGGCGCGTACGGACCCGGAGTCGATGGCCTCGACCGTCTCCTCGGTGCCCTGGCGCGGGCGGGACATGCGGACCCCGGCCGGGAACAGCTCCTTGGAGAGTTCCTTGGCCCCGCGGCGGGCCGGGTTGGCCAGCTCGTGCGGGATCTCGTCGAGGCGGTTGCGGACCAGCCGTTCGACCTCGCTGTCCGCGAAGGCGGGTGCCCTGAGGGCGTCGGCGACGAGGCCGAGCGCCTTGGCGAGGCGCGAGGCGGGCACCTCCAGGCTGAGCCGGACGCCGGGGTGGTCGGCGTGCGCGTCGAGGGTGGCACCGCAGCGCTCCAGCTCGGCGGCGAAGTCCTCGGCGGAGTGCTTGTCGGTGCCCTCGGAGAAGGCGCGCGCCATGATCGTGGCGACGCCGTCGAGGCCGGCCGGCTCGGCGTCCAGGGGCGCGTCGAGGAGCACCTCCACGGCGACGACCTGCTGGCCGGGGCGATGGCAGCGCAGTACCGTCAGCCCGTTGTCGAGGCTGCCGCGCTCGGGCGCCGGGAAGGCCCACGGCTTGGGCTCGCCGGCCTGCGGCTGGGCGTGGAAGTCCATGGTGGCGAGGTCGGTCACTTGGCCGCCTCCTCGTTCTCGTCGGTGGCGTCGGTCACGGAGACGGTGACGGTGGTCTCGTCGGCGGCGTTCTCGTCGGTCGGGGCGGTCGGCTCGTAGACGAGCACCGCGCGGTTGTCGGGGCGCAGGCGGGCCTTGGCGACCTCCTGGACCTCCGCCGCCGTCACTTCGAGCACCCGCTGCACGGCGGTGAGGGCGAGCTGCGGGTCGCCGAACAGCACGGCGTACCGGCACAGTTCGTCGGCGCGGCCGGCGACCGTGCCCAGCCGGTCCAGCCACTCGCGCTCCAGCTGGGCCTGGGCGCGCTCCATCTCCTCGGCCGTAGGGCCCTCCTCGGCGAACCGGGCGAGCTCCTGGTCGATGGCGGTCTCGATGACCGGCACTTCGACGTCACCGGACGTCTTCACGTCCAGCCACCCCAGGGAGGGCGCCCCGGCGAGCCGCAGCAGGCCGAAACCGGCGGCGACGGCCGTGCGGTCGCGCCGCACCAGCCGGTTGTACAGACGGGACGACTCGCCGCCACCCAGGACGGTGAGCGCCAGGTCGGCCGCGTCGCTCGCGCGCGTGCCGTCTTCCGGGAGACGGTAGGCCGCCATCAGGGCGCGGGCCGGGACCTCCTCCTCGACGATCTCGCGCAGCTGCCCGCCCATGACGTCGGGCAGCGAGCCGTCCCGGGGGGCCTGCTTGCCGTCGTGCGAGGCGATGGAACCGAAGTACTTCTCGATCCAGGCCAGCGTCTGCTCGGGGTCGATGTCGCCGACGACCGACAGCACCGCGTTGTTCGGCGCGTAGTACGTGCGGAAGAACGCGCGGGCGTCCTCCAGGGTGGCCGCGTCCAGGTCGGCCATGGAGCCGATCGGCGTGTGGTGGTAGGGGTGGCCCTCCGGGTAGGCGAGGGCGGTCAGCTTCTCGAAGGCCGTGCCGTAGGGGACGTTGTCGTAGCGCTGGCGGCGCTCGTTCTTGACGACGTCCCGCTGGTTTTCCATCGACTCTTCGTCCAGGGCGGACAGCAGGGAACCCATGCGGTCGGCCTCCAGCCAGAGGGCGAGCTCCAGCTGATGAGCGGGCATGGTCTCGAAGTAGTTGGTCCGCTCGAAGCTGGTGGTGCCGTTGAGCGAGCCTCCGGCGCCCTGCACCAGCTCGAAGTGACCGTTGCCCTTGACCTGGGCGGAGCCCTGGAACATGAGGTGCTCGAAAAGGTGAGCCAGGCCGGTACGTCCCTTGACCTCGTGGCGGGAGCCGACGTCGTACCAGAGGCACACCGCAGCGACCGGGGTCAGGTGGTCCTTGGAGAGCACCACGCGCAGGCCGTTGGCCAGGCGGTGCTCGGTCGCTGTCAGGCCGCCGGAGTCTGCCTGGGCTGTGGCCGTGTGACCCATGGGCATGTACGTCCCTTCGATCGCGGAATCCTTGGTGGAATCACTGGGTGGATCATTGGGCGGAACTGCGGAATTCCGCCGATCCTGCCACTGTATGCAAGCGTGCGGGACGCCGGTGGAGTTCCCGGGCCTCGTACGCCGAGAGCGAGAACGGGGTTGGCGGCCCGCCGGGGACGAGGGCGCGGGACGAGGGCGTACCCTGCGGGCAGCGCCGGGCCGGGCAGCCCGTGACGGGTCCTGGTCGGTGGCTGTCAGTGCCGCAGTCCACAATGGACGGCGTCAGATCACCGTTCACGCTTCAGCAAGGAGCCGGCAGCGATGGCCCGCCGTAGTACGAAGACCCCGCCGCCCGACGACTCGTACGAGGAGAAGATCCTCGACATCGACGTCGTCGACGAGATGCAGGGCTCCTTCCTCGAGTACGCGTACTCGGTCATCTACTCCCGTGCACTGCCGGACGCCCGCGACGGCCTCAAGCCGGTGCACCGCCGGATCGTGTACCAGATGAACGAGATGGGCCTCAGGCCCGAGCGCGGCTATGTGAAGTGCGCCCGCGTCGTCGGCGAGGTCATGGGCAAGCTGCACCCGCACGGCGACGCGTCGATCTACGACGCCCTGGTGCGCATGGCCCAGCCGTTCTCGATGCGCGTGCCCCTGGTGGACGGCCACGGCAACTTCGGCTCGCTGGGCAACGACGACCCGCCGGCCGCCATGCGGTACACCGAGTGCCGGATGGCCGAGGCCACCAGCCTGATGACGGAGTCCATCGACGAGGACACCGTCGACTTCGGCCCCAACTACGACGGCCAGGAGCGGGAGCCGGTGGCGCTGCCCGCCGCCTTCCCGAACCTGCTGGTCAACGGCGCCTCCGGCATCGCGGTCGGCATGGCCACGAACATGCCGCCGCACAATCTGCGCGAGGTGATCGCCGCCGCCCGGCACCTGATCCGGAACCCGAACGCCGACCTCGAAGCCCTGATGAAGCACGTTCCGGGCCCCGACCTGCCCACCGGCGGCCGGATCGTGGGCCTGCCCGGCATCCGGGACGCGTACGAGACGGGCCGCGGCACCTTCAAGATCCGGGCGACGGTCTCCGTGGACACCGTGACGGCCCGCCGCAAGGGTCTCGTCGTCACCGAGCTGCCCTTCGCGGTCGGTCCCGAGAAGGTCATCGCGAAGATCAAGGACCTGGTGGGCTCGAAGAAGCTCCAGGGCATCGCGGACGTCAAGGACCTCACCGACCGCGCGCACGGACTGCGCCTGGTCATCGAGATCAAGAACGGCTTCGTGCCCGAGGCGGTCCTGGAGCAGCTCTACAAACTGACGCCGATGGAGGAGTCCTTCGGCATCAACAACGTCGCCCTGGTGGACGGCCAGCCCCTCACCCTGGGCCTCAAGGAGCTGCTGGAGGTCTATCTCGACCACCGCTTCAACGTCGTACGGCGCCGCAGCGAGTTCCGCCGGGGCAAGAAGCGCGACCGACTGCACCTGGTGGAGGGCCTGCTCACCGCGCTGCTCGACATCGACGAGGTCATCCGCCTCATCCGCTCCAGCGAGAACTCCGCGCAGGCCAAGCAGCGCCTGATGGAGCACTTCTCGCTGAGCGACGTCCAGACCCAGTACATCCTGGACACGCCGCTGCGCCGGCTCACCAAGTACGACCGCATCGAGCTGGAGGCCGAGAAGGAGCGGCTCAACGCGGAGATCGAGGAGCTGACCCGGATCCTCGACTCGGACGCCGAGCTGCGCAAGCTGGTCTCCGCCGAACTGGCCTCGGTCGCCAAGAAGTTCGGCACCGACCGTCGTACGACGCTGCTGGAGTCGGGCGGTGTCCCGGTCGCCGCCGTGCCCCTCCAGGTGGCGGACGACCCGTGCCGGGTACTGCTCTCCTCGACGGGCCTGCTGGCCCGCACCGCGAACGATGAGCCCCTGGTCACGGAGGCCGGTGCCAAGCGCGTCAAGCACGACCTGATCGTCTCGGCGGTGGCGGCCACGGCGCGCGGCGAGGTGGGCGTGGTGACGTCCGGCGGGCGCCTGCTGCGGGTGAACGTCGTGGACCTGCCCCAGCTCCCCGAGCCCATGCCGGCGCCGAACCTGGCGGGCGGCGCGCCGCTCGCGGAGTTCGTGTCCCTGGAGGACGACGAGACGGTCATCTGCCTGACCACCCTGGACGAGTCCTCGCCGGGCCTGGCGCTCGGCACGGAGCAGGGCGTGGTCAAGCGTGTGGTGCCCGACTACCCGTCCAACAAGGACGAGTTGGAGGTCATCACCCTCAAGGAGGGCGACCGCGTCGTCGGCGGCGCCGAGTTGCGCACCGGTGACGAGGACCTGGTCTTCATCACGGACGACGCGCAGCTGCTGCGCTACCAGGCCTCACAGGTGCGCGCGCAGGGCCGTCCGGCGGGCGGTGTGGCGGGCATCAAGCTCACCGACGGAGCCAAGGTCATCTCCTTCACGGCGGTGGACCCGGCCGTGGAGGGGGTGGTCTTCACGGTGGCCGGTTCGCGCGGCACCCTGGACGACTCCGTGCAGACCACGGCCAAGCTCACGCCGTTCGACCAGTACCCGCGCAAGGGCCGGGCCACGGGTGGCGTGCGCTGCCAGCGGTTCCTGAAGGGCGAGGACTGCCTGGCCTTCGCCTGGGCGGGCCCCACCCCGGCGCTGGCCGCCCAGAAGAACGGCACACCGGCCCAGCTCCCGGACATCGACCCGCGCCGCGACGGCTCCGGCGTGTCGCTGCCGAAGACGGTGTCGGTGGTGGCGGGCCCGGCCTAGACGGCGGGCGGCGACTCCTCGCCGTCCGGGGACGAGCCGTCCGGGGATCCGTCCACCGGGGACTGTACGTAGCGCAGGACGCCCCACATGCCGTGCTCGTCGGCGTGCGGGGTGTCGCTGCGGCACGCGTCGAGTTCCTTGTCGAGGGCGGGCGCGTCGATGCCCGAGCCGATGAGGACGAGTTGGGTGCGGCGGGCGGCGGCGGGCGGCCAGGGCTCCGGGTAGAAGCGCAGGAAGCGTCCCACGGCGTGCACGGCGTACCGGTTGCGCGGGTCGTACGGGCCGAAGTCGACGTACCCCTTGATCCGGTACAGGCCCTCGGGCCGGCTGTCGAGGAACCGCATGAGCCGACGCGGGTCGAGCGGCGGGTCGGAAACGAACGAGAGGGTGTCGTACGCCACGTGCAGATGCTCGGCGTGGGCGCCCTCCGCGCCTCCCGCGTCGTGCGCGTCGTGGTCGTGCAGGTCGTCGAAGGACAGCTGGCCCACGCGCTCCTCACTCGGCCGGCACTCGTAGAGGAACGCGGGGTCGATACGGCCGTAGGTCGCGGGCACGACGGCGGCGCCGTCGGCGAGCGAGCGGGCGAGAGCGAGCACGCGTTCGGCGTCCTCGGCCCGGTCGGTCTTGTTGACCACGACCAGGTCGGCAAGCGCCAGGTGCCGGTCGATCTCGGGGTGCCGCGCGCGTGTGGTGTCGAACTCGGCGGCGTCGACGACCTCGACGAGTCCGCCGTAGACGACCTCCGGCTGTTCGCCGGCGAGCACCATGCGCACGAGTTCCTGCGGCTCGGCCAGGCCGCTCGCCTCGATGACGATGACGTCGATGCCGGCCTCGGGCCGGGCGAGCCGCGCCAGGTACCCGTCGAGTTCGCTGGCGTCGACGGCACAGCACAGGCAGCCGTTGCCGAGCGACACGGTGGAGTCGCCGAGGGCGCCGGCGACGGCCATCGCGTCGATCTCGATCGAGCCGAAGTCGTTGACGACGGCGCCGATACGGCTGCCTCCGCTGCGGTGGAGGAGGTGGTTGAGGAGTGTGGTTTTCCCGGAGCCGAGGAACCCGGCGAGTACGACGACCGGAATCTGCTGCCGTGTCGGGCGCTGCCCCACCGTGCGACCTCTCTCTCACCTACGCGTACGCCGTCTCTCGGCAAGTCGTGCACCGTGCGCGGAATGGCCTGCTCAGGATACGAGTCGCCGTAGCCGACGCGGAGTGAACGATTGTTAGCAGCGCTCTCGGGGCAGACGTCTGGCAAGGCGCCGGAGTGTGCGACCCTCGCTTCCCTCCGTGCGCCTCCTCTCCGCCTCCCCGCCGATCAGCGCCGCTCGGCACTCTGGAGGTGGCACGCGCCGCCCATCGCTCGCCGGTCCCCGTCAACCGACCCGCACTCGACGACCGGCGGGCGGTCGCCTGATTCGGGGGTTGACATGGCCACACGGAAGAAGATCACGGGGAGGTTCGGCTCCGCGGCGACCGGGCTGCTGCTCGCCACGGCGGGACTGTCGCTGGCTGCGCGGCAGTGGCGACTGGAGGCGGCGCGCTTGCAGGAGCGAATACTGGAGCTGGAGGAGCTGGCCATCCGGCGGCAGTCGCTGGCGCATCAGCAGCGTATGCACTGGGAGTTGCTCACCAGGGCGATCGACGACCCGTCCCTCGCCGAGGTCATAGACACCTACGACAAGGGCATCCCGGCCGAACGGCGCCGCCAGTTCTTCTACGCGAACGCCTGGTACGTGAACCTCTACCACGTGCATCGGGCGGGGCTTCTGGATCAGGAAGGGCTCCAGGGGCGCCTGCGGGAGTTCTTCCAGAGTCCGATTTTCCGTGAGTACTGGGAGGCGTCGAGGAACATGCGCGCCTCCCTCGACGAGCGCTCCGAGGAAGCCCGTCTGGGGCGGGTGGTGGACGATCTCGTCAGGGACTTGGACGAGGCAGACACGGACGAGTGGTGGGTCGTGGGCACGCCTCCGAACGACTGAGACCGTCCAACGGAGTTAGCGACGGAGTGTCTCTCGGCCTGCGGGCCAACGTGGTCTCCGCGCACCCAGTACGGTGTGGCCTCGTCACTCCGCCAGCCCCTGCCTCTAAGGACCGGTACCCCTTGAAAATCGTGCGCCGCATCGGTGTGCCTCCCAGCGCTCGTGGCAGCACCACGGGATCCACGTGCCCGGACGTCTTCGAACTGAGCGACGGCAACTTCGCCGTCATCGGCACCGAGGCCACCGAGGCGCTGGAGCGTGAACTGCCCGCCGACGCCGCCCGCGCCGACTACGAACGCATCGTCGTCGTGAGCCGGGAGGCCCTGGTCCGCGCCAAGGCGGACATCCCCGATGTCTGAGATAGCCAACCTGGTGGGCGCCATCGGCGGATTCCTCGGCGGCCTCGCGGCGATGATCATGGCTGTCCGCTCGTTCCGCGGCCGCCGCGACGACACCTCCGAGGATCCCCCCGCATAGGCCCACCGGCCGAGCCCGGCACCCGATCGTGCCGGGCTTCGTGTCTCACGCGAGCGCCGGCACCCCGACCGGCGCCCCCGGCCCCACATACCGCGCCGCCGGACGGATGATCTTCGAGTCCCGCGCCTGTTCCAGGATGTTCGCGCTCCAGCCCACCACCCGCGCCGCCGCGAACGTCGGGGTGAACATCTCGCGCGGCAGCCCGCACAGTTCCATGACCACACCCGCGTAGAACTCGACGTTGGTGTGCAACTCCCGCCCCGGCTTCAGCCCCGCGAGGATCGCCTCGACCCGGCGCTCCACCTCGACGGCGAACTCCACGCGCGGACCGCCGAACCCCTGCGCCACCTCACGGAGCATCCTGGAGCGCGGGTCCTCGGTGCGGTAGACGGCGTGGCCGAAGCCCATGATGCGGTCACCGGCGAGCACCCGCTCGCGGATCCAGCCGTCGATGCGTTCCGGCGTGCCGATGGCGTCCAGGGTGTCCAGCGCCCGGCTGGGCGCCCCGCCGTGCAAGGGCCCGGACAGCGCCGCCACCGCTCCGGTGAGGCCCGCCGCGACGTCCGCGCCCGTCGAGGCGATGACCCTCGCGGTGAACGTTGACGCGTTGAAGCCGTGGTCAATGGTGGAGATCAAGTACTGCTCGATCGCCCGCGTGCGCCGTGCGTCCGGCTCCTCGCCCGTCAACATGTAGAGATAGTTCGCCGCGTAGGACAGATCCTCGCGCGGCTCGACCGGTTCGAGTCCGTGTGCCAGCCGGTGCAGCGCGGTCAGCAGCGTCGGCACGGCGGCCGCGGCCACCAGGGTGTCCTGGCGGCGCTGCTCGGCCGACAGGTCGTACACGGGCCTGAAGCCCCGGGCCGCGCCCAGTAGCGACAGGGCCGTGCGCATGCCGGCGAGCGGGCCGGAGTGCCCGCCGGCCGCGGCGATGGCGGGCAGCGCCGCGCGCACCGCGTCGGGGAGGCGCCGCATCGCCGCGGTCTCGGCGGCGAAGGCCGCACCGCGCCGCGCGTCCGGGAGCTCCCCGTGCACCAGGAGATGCCAGACGTCCTCGAAGCCACGACTCCGCGCAAGCTCGACGGCCGAGTACTGGCGGTAGTGGTAGAAGCCCTCGAGCCCCCGCACGTCGCCGACCTCGGTCTCGGCCACCACAACACCAGCGAGCCCTCGCGGTACCTCGACGGGCGCCGCTCCGGACGGGCCGGCTGCGGTTCTGTTGACGGACATGATTACCTCCTCGAACTTGAGTCAACATACTTGACCAAACTGTTGTCAATATTGATTGAATCAATGTACGGCCCCGGACGGACCCTCAGGATCGATACGGTGACCCCATGCGCGATCAAGACCCCGGCCGCCCGGACGACGCCGAACGGCGCCTGACCACCAAGGAGGCGGCCGAACTCCTCGGGGTGAAGCCCGAGACCGTGTACGCGTACGTCAGCCGCGGCCGGCTCGGCAGCCGGCGCACCCACGACGGCCGGGGCAGCACCTTCGACGCGGAGGAGGTGCGGACCCTCGCCCGGCGCAACCGGCGCGACGGCGGCACTTCCGGGGCCTCCGGCCAGGAGCTGGCCGTGCGCACCCGCCTCACGCTCATCGAGAGCGACCGGTTCTACTACCGGGGCGTCGACGCGGTCGAACTCGCCGCGCGCCACAGCTACGAAGAGGTCGCCGAATGGCTCTGGACCGGGGAGTTGCGCTCAAGCGCCGCCTTCTCCGCGCCCGAGTCCTCCGTGACCGTCGCCCGCCGGGCCGTCGGCGCCCTGCCCGAACACGCCGCGCCCACCGACCGGTTGCGGGTCGCGGCGATCGCCGCCGCGGTCGCGGACCCGCTCCGCTTCGACCTGTCCGAGGACGCGGTACTGGGCACCGCGCGCATCCTCATCCCCACCCTCGTCGCCGCGCTGCCGCCCGTACTGCGCGACGGCGACGACCGGGCCCCGCTCGCCCACCGCCTGTGGACCCGGCTCAGCGGGCGCCCCGCCGACGAGCCGGCACTGCACGCCCTCGACACCGCGCTCTCCCTGCTCGTCGACCACGACCTGGCCGCCTCCACGCTCGCCGTGCGCGTAGCGGCGTCGGCCCGGGCGCACGCCTACGCGGCGGTGTCCGCCGGGCTCGGCGTGATCGAGGGGCCGTTGCACGGCGCCGCGGGCGGACTTGCGCACCGGATGCTGCTGGAGGTGCTCGACCAGGGCAACGCGGCGCCCGTGGTCGCCGAGGAACTGCGGGCCGGCCGGCGCATCCCGGGCCTCGGCCACCGGCTCTACCCCGGCGAGGACCCACGCGCGCGTGCCCTGTTCGCGCTCCTGGAGGACATCCCGCGAGCCGGGCCCGCGCTCGCCGCGGCCCGGGACGTCCAGGCCACCGCCGCCCGCCACACCCCGCTGCACGCCAACGTCGACCTGGCCCTCGCCGTCCTCACCGCCTCCTCCGGCATGGCTCCCTCCGCGGCCGAGACGATCTTCGCGGTGGCCCGTACGGCGGGCTGGATCGCGCATGCGCTGGAGGAGTACGGGGAGCGCCCCCTGCGGATGCGGCCGAGTGGGCTCTACTCGGGCCCGCGGCCGCCGCAGCCACTGCCGGAGTAGCGTTCAGGCGCGGTGGGAAGTCACCGCGCGGCAAGTCAGGTTAGGCTCACCTCTGTGAGTACGTGCTCAACCGTCTCCTGGGACCTCGACGAGCCCGTTTCGGGCACCGCCCCCGTCGCGTCGACCTGGCTGCTTCTCGAACAGCCCGGCCCGTGGGGCGCCAAGGCCCTGACGTCGAGCCATCTGGACCCCGCGCTCGGCCGCGCCCTGGAAGCAGCGGTGAAGGGTACGGGCGTACGCGTCGCGCTCATCCGCCGGCCAGGACGGCACGCGGACCGCGGCACTCCGGTCGCACGCAGGGTGTACGCGGCCCACACCGTGCCGGGAAACGTGTGGGTGCACGGCAACACGATCAGGGATCCCCGCCGGCTGCTCGACCTCGATTTCGCGGCGCTCGGCCGGGGCGATCACCGCGGCTTCGACTCGGCCCTCGACGGCGGCCCCCATCTCGGCGATCCCCTGGCTCTCGTCTGCACCAACGGCAAGCGGGACCGCTGCTGCGCACTCCTCGGCCGCCCGCTGGCGGCCGAACTCGCCGTCTCCGGGGCGGCGGGCGTCTGGGAGGTCACACACTTGGGAGGCCACCGCTTCTCGCCGACGGTGCTCGTCCTGCCCCACGGATACGTCTACGGCCGCGTCCAGGCCCACGACGTCAAGGAGATCCTGCACGGCGCGCGGGAGGGCCGGATCGTCGTCGAGGGCTGCCGCGGGAACTCGGCGTGGGAACGTCCCGGTCAGGCGGCCGAGCTGGCCCTGCGCTCAGCCGTGGGCGAGGACGCGGCCGGGGCGCTGAGCGTCGTACGGACGGACGGTGCCGCACCCCGCTGGGAGGTGACCCTGGCCCACACGGACGGGCGGCACTGGCGGGTCACCGTCGCCCAGGGCGCGTCGTCGCCGCCGCGCCCGGAGAGCTGCGGGGCCTCGGTCCTGGGCTCGCCGGCGCGCATGGAGATCACGGCGGTGCGCGCACTGACCGTGACGGCGGCGCTCGCGAGCTGACGCACCGGCCCGCCCGGAACGCGTACGGGAGATCCGCGCCACATCCCTCTACGGGATGCCCCCACCTCCCACGTACGGTCATGGGTATGAGCTCCACTCCCCCCGTACGCCGCAGGCGCCTCGGCCTGCCGCGGCGGGTGTTCTCGCAGGTGCTGCTGATGCAGCTGGCGATCGCCGCGGGAGTCGCGGTGCTCGCGACCGGGCTGTTCCTGGCGCCGCTCAGTGACCAGCTGGACGACCAGGCGATGCGCCGGGCCCTGGCGATCGCGCAGACCACCGCGCAGCAGCCGCAGGTCGTCGAGGAACTGCGGACCACCCGCCCGGCGACCGACGGGCCGGTGCAGACGGAGGCGGAGCGGATCCGGAAGGCCACGCAGGCGGAGTACGTCGTCGTGATGGACCGGCAGGGCGTGCGCTGGTCGCACACCGACCCGGACCGGATCGGCGAGGTCGTCTCGACCGACCCCGGGCAGGCGCTGGCCGGACGCGACGTGATGGAGATCGACGACGGCACCCTCGGCCGCTCCGCACGCGGCAAGGTGCCCTTGCGCGACGCCGACGGCGACATCGTGGGGGCGGTCTCGGTCGGCATCGCGTACGACAGCGTGCGGGCACGGCTGATCCAGGCGATTCCCGGGCTGTTCGCGTACGCCGGCGGCGCCCTGGCCGTGGGCGCGCTGGCGGCCTGGCTCATCTCGCGCCGGGTGCAGCGGCAGACCCGCGACCTGGCCTTCTCGGACATCGCGGGGCTGCTCGCGGAGCGCGAGGCCATGCTGCACGGCATCCGGGAGGGTGTGGTCGCCCTGGACCGCGGGGGCAGGGTGCGGCTGCTCAACGACGAGGCGCAGCGGTTGCTCGGACTCGGCGCCGAGGCCGTCGGCCGTTCCCCCGACGAGGCGCTCGGCGCGGGGCGCACGGCCGATGTCCTGGCGGGCCGGGTGACCGGCACCGACCTGCTGACCGTCCGCGGCCAGCGGGTCCTGGTGGCCAACCGGATGCCCACCGACGACGGCGGTGCGGTCGCCACCCTGCGCGACCGCACCGAGCTGGAGCAGCTCGGCCGGGAGCTGGACTCGACGCGCGGCCTGATCGACGCCCTGCGAGCCCAGGACCACGAGCACGCCAACCGCATGCACACCTTGCTGGGGCTGCTCGAACTGGAGATGTACGACGACGCCGTGGAGTTCGTCGGGGAGGTGGTCGGCGATCACCGGGTGACCGCGGAGCAGATCACCGAGCGGATCCAGGACCCACTGGTGGCCGCGCTGCTGGTCGGCAAGGCGACCGTCGCGGCAGAACGCGGAGTGACCCTCTGGGTGTCGGACCGGACGCGGCTGCCGGACCGGCTGGTCGACCCCAGGGGGCTCGTCACGATCGTCGGCAACCTGGTGGACAACGCCCTCGACGCCGCCGCGGGGACGCCGCACGCGCGTGTGGAGGTCGAACTGCGCGCACAGGGGCGCGCCGCCACGCTCCGGGTGCGGGACACCGGACCCGGGGTTCCGGCGGATCACCGCGAGATGGTGTTCACGCCGGGATGGTCGACCAAGGAGCCGCCGGCGCACCGCCGGCGCGGCATCGGGCTGTCGCTGGTGCGCAGACTGGCCGAGCGACAGGGCGGCAGCGCCACCGTCGACGCGGCGCATGGCGGGGGCGCGGAGTTCGTGGTCGTCCTGCCCGAGGCGCTGGCGGAGGCGGACCTGGAACCCGCCCACGCCGCTACCGCCCCCGCGAACACCGCTGCCGAGGAGGAGTCCCGATGATCGAGGTCCTGGTCGTGGACGACGACACGCGGGTCGCGCGGGTCAACGCCGCCTACGTCGAGAAGGTGCCGGGATTCCACGTCGCGGGCGAGGCGCACAGCGCCGTGGAGGCGCTGCGCAACGTGGAACGGCTGCCCCGCCTCGACCTGATCCTGCTCGACCACTACCTGCCCGACCGGACCGGCCTGGAGGTCGTCCAGGAGATGCGGCGGCGCGGCCACCAAACGGACGTCATCATGGTGACGGCCGCCCGGGACGTGTCGACCGTCCAGGCGGCGATGCGCCAGGGAGCCCTCCAGTACCTGGTGAAGCCCTTCGCCTTCGCGGGGCTGCGCGCCAAGCTGGAGGCGTACGCGGAGCTGCGGCGCACCCTCGACGGGGGCGGTGAGGCGGAGCAGGCGGAGGTGGACCGGATCTTCGGCGCCCTGTCGGCACCGTCGGAACCGGGGCTGCCCAAGGGCCACTCCCCCACCACCGCCGAGTCGGTGCGCCAGTGCCTGATGAAGTCCGACGGACCGCTCTCCGCCCAGGAGATCGCCGAACGGACCGGGGTGAGCCGCCAGACCGCACAGCGCTATCTGAAGCTCCTGGAGCGCACGGGACGGGCCAGGCTGACGCTCAAGTACGGCGACGCCGGCCGCCCGGAACACCGCTACGAGTGGGCGACCCGCCCCTGAACCGGGCCGGGCGGTCAAGCCCCCGCCCACCCGCTACACGGCCCCCGATCCGGTCAGTGACCGCACCTCCGTCTCGGCGTGCTTGGCCTTGTCCGGGACCTCCGGCGAGGTGACCGTGCCCAGCCAGCCGGCGAGGAAGCCCAAGGGGACCGAGACCAGACCCGGGTTCTGCAGTGGGAAGTACTGGAAGTCGACGTGCGGGAAGAGCGACTGCGGGCTGCCCGACACCACCGGGGACAGCAGCACGAGCGCCACCGCCGGGACCAGGCCGCCGTAGACGGCCCACACGGCGCCGCGCGTGGTGAAGCCGCGCCAGAACAGCGAGTAGAGCAGCACGGGCAGGTTTGCGGAGGCGGCGACGGCAAAGGCGAGGCCCACCAGGAACGCGACGTTGAGATCTCGGGCGAGAAGGCCGAGTCCGATCGCGACGGCGCCGACCCCGACGGCGGCGATCCGCGCCACGGCGACCTCACTGCGCGGCTCCGCCTCGCGGCGGCGCAGGGACGCGTAGAGGTCGTGGGCCACGGACGCGGAGGACGCGAGGGTGATGCCGGCGACCACCGCGAGGATGGTGGCGAACGCGATGGCGGCGACGACCGCGAACAGCACCGTCCCGCCGGTGGAGCCCGCGCCGCCGCCCAGGTCGAGGGCGAGCAGCGGGACCGCCGTGTTGCCGGCCGCGTTGGACGCGCGTACGGCGTCCGGTCCGACCAGGGCGGCGGCGCCGAAGCCGAGCACGATCGTCATCAGGTAGAAGCCGCCGATGAGTCCGATCGACCAGACGACGGACCGCCGCGCCGCGCGGGCCGTGGGCACCGTGTAGAAGCGGGACAGGATGTGCGGCAGCCCGGCCGTGCCCAGCACCAGGGCCAGCCCCAGGCTGATGAAGTCGAAGCGGGAGGTCCAGTCCCCGCCGTACGCCAGCCCGGGCGCCAGGAACGCCTCGCCGTGGCCACTGCGCTCGGCCGCCGTGCGCAACAGCCGGTCGAAGTCACCGTGGAAGCGCACCAGGACGAGCGTGGTCAGGGCCACGGTGCCGCCGAGCAGCAGCACCGCCTTCACGATCTGGATCCAGGTGGTGGCGCGCATCCCGCCCAGCGACACGTAGATCACCATCAGGGCGCCGACGCCGATGACGGTCCAGGTCCGCGCCGCCTCGGTGGTGCCGCCGAGCAGCAGCGCGACGAGACTGCCCGCGCCGACCATCTGCGCCACCAGGTACAGGACGGAGACGGTGACAGAGGAGGTCCCCGCCGCGATCCGCACCGGTCGCTCCCGCATCCTGGCGGCCACGACGTCGGCGAGGGTGAACCTCCCGCAGTTGCGCACCAGTTCGGCGACGAGGAACAGCACGACGAGCCAGGCCACCAGAAAACCCACCGAGTACAGCATGCCGTCGTAGCCGTAGAGCGCGATGAGCCCCGAGATGCCGAGGAAGGACGCGGCCGACATGTAGTCGCCCGCGATGGCAAAACCATTCTCCATCGGTGAGAAGAGACGGCCGCCCGCGTAGAACTCCTCCGCCGACCCCTGCCGGTGGCGGCTCACCCACGTGGTGATGCCCAGCGTGACGGCGACGAACGTGCTGAACAGCAGCAGCGCCAAAGTCTGGTGGTCGCCGGTCATGACGCGCCACCCCGTACGCCGCGAGTCAGTTCCTGGGTGTCCCAGCGCAGTTCGAGCGCCGCCCGGTCCCTGCGCAGTCGAGCATGCCGGGCGTACGCCCAGGTCAGCAGGAACGTGGTGAGGAACTGCCCGAGCCCCGCGAGCATCGCCACGTTCACCGCCCCCGCCACCGGACGGGCCATCAGCTCGGGCGCCGTGGTGGCGGCCACCACATAGGCGACGTACCAGACGAAGAAGGCGGCGACCGCCGGCACCACGAACCTCCGGTACCGGCTGCGCACCTCCTGGAAGGCGGGGCTGCGCTGGACCTCCAGGTACACGTCGGCCGCGCCCCGGGACGGTTCCCCGGCCGGTTCCCTGCGCATCCGCGGCAGCACCGGCTCGGGAGGCCCGGCATCCGCGGACTCACCCCAGCCGGAGGCGAGCGCGTCGTACCACGGGTCGTCGTACCGGGGGTCCGGTGACGCCTCGACGTATGCCCGGTCCGGCACGGCGCGGGGGTCCACCGCGCTTTCGGGACCACTCCCGGCGCCGCGGGAACGGTCATTGCTTGACTGCATGCCCAAGGATGGACAGAACGGGAAGATCCCCGACTCTTCTTCCCCTTCCGCTTCACCCCATCAGGTGACTCAACCCCTTGGTGGCGGTACCAGCCCCTTCCCGTAGGCGTAACGCACCGCCTGAGCACGGTCCTTGAGCCCCGTCTTGGCGAACAGGTTGTTGATGTGGGTCTTCACGGTCGCCGTGGAGACGTGCATTCTGCTCGCGATCTGCTGGTTGTTGAGCCCTTCGGCGATCAGGACCAGGACCTCGGTCTCACGGGTGGTGAGACCGTCCGGCGGCTCTTGCGAGCCGGCCGGCCCCGGCCCGGACTCGGACAGGCGCTCCAGCAGTCGCCGCTGAATGCTCGGCGAGAGCCCCGCGTCCCCGGACAGGACGCTGTGCACCGCCCGGACGATCTCGTCCCCGCCCGCGTCCTTGGTGAGATAGCCGCGCGCTCCCGCCGTCAACGCCGGGAACAGCGACTCGTCGTCCGCGTACGTCGTGAGCACGACGACATGGGTCCCGGGGTGCTCGGCGCGGATTCTGCGGGTCGCCTCGACGCCGTCGCAGCGGGGCATGCGCAGGTCCATCAGCACCACGTCCGGGGCGAGTTCGGCGACCAGGCGCACCGCCTCCTCGCCGTCGCCCGCGGCGCCCACGACCTCGACGCCGGGCAGCAGTCCGAGGAGCATCACGATGCCCTCCCGCACCACGGTCTGATCGTCCGCGACGACCACCCGCGCGGGCGTCTGGCGGGCCTCCCCCGTCATACCGGCACCTTCAACGTCACCACGAACCCCTCCTCGCCCGGGCCTGCCCGCAGCGAGCCACCCAGCAGTTCGGCACGCTCCCGCATGCCCAGCAGACCGTACCCACCTCCGGTGGTGGTGAGTTCGCCGGGCGAGCCTCCCGAGTCCCGCACGTCGAGCATCACCTCATGGGCGCCGTAGTCCAGGCGCACCCGCACGCCGGCGCCCGGGGCGTGCTTGCGGGCGTTCGTCAGCGCTTCCTGGGCCACTCTGCGCACGGCCTGCGACGCCTCCGCCGGCAGGGGTCTGCGATCCCCCGTAATGGTGACCTCGGCGTCGCTCTCGGTCGTCCGGACGAGGTGGGCCAGGAAGTCCTCCAGCGGCGTCAGCTCACCGCGCAGGGCGGACAGCGCCTGGCGGGTCTCGGCGAGTCCGTCGCGGGCCATGCCGCGCGCCGCCACCACCCGGTCGAGGATCTGCTCCCGGTCGGCATCCCGCTCGATCAGCAACCGGGCCGCCTCCAAGTGCACCAGTTGTGCGGAGAGGCTGTGTGCCAGTACGTCGTGGATCTCCCGGGCGATGCGGGCCCGCTCGGCGAGTGCGGCGGACTCGGCCTCGGCCGCCCGCGCGGCTCGCTCCTGGGCCAGCAGCCGTATCGCGCTGCCTCTGCCCTCGGCGTCCAGCCGCAGCACGTATCCCGCGAGGGCCAGTCCGGCCGTCGTCGCCAAGGTGGTCGGCCACGGGTCGTCCGTGACGGCGGCGTAGGACGTCAGGGCCACCGCCGTCATGGGCAGTGCCGCCACGAGGGGCATCCTTTCCAGGGCCGCGACGGAGCCGGCGCACCAGATGACCAGGGCCGGCACCCGGAAGCCGGCGCTCTGGGCGGCGACCGCGACCCCGAGCAGCGCTGCGAGGAGCACCAGGGAGGGCCACAGCCGGTGCGCGAGCGTGGTCCGGGAGTAGGCCCAGGCCAGGGACACCGCCACCAGCAGTCCGGCGGCCGCCGC
Source organism: Streptomyces sp. NPDC058534 (assembly GCF_042717365.1). Classification (NCBI taxonomy): domain Bacteria; kingdom Bacillati; phylum Actinomycetota; class Actinomycetes; order Kitasatosporales; family Streptomycetaceae; genus Streptomyces; species Streptomyces sp. NPDC058534. The sequence goes on along the minus strand of NZ_JBHXNW010000035.1, from coordinate 23,610 downwards.
GGCCGCGCCCCAGCCGCGCACTTGGCTGCTCGTGAAGGCTCCCCACAGCAGCGCCCCGAACACCACCAGACGCGCGAACCAGGCCAGCAGACGACGGGGTGTGGAGACACCCTCGTGACGGAGCGCCTCTTTGGAGGGCCACCTCGTCCAGACGTTCTCCGTCACGCGGGCTCCTTCCGGGCGGGCCGGGACACGGCGGCACCGTACGCGGGGCCTGGCAGTCCGCTCGGGCGTGGGACCTGGGCGCGCCAGGCCACCACTCCGGAGCGGACCAGCAGGGTCCCGGCGAGGGCGAGGACCAGGGCAGAGCTGTCCTGCCGGACTCCGAGGGCGGCACCGACTCCGAAGAGGGCGGCGCGCAGCCCGATGCCGACGGCCCACACCGCGACGCTCGACCGGGTGCCCCTGCCCCACACGGCGCCGTCCGCTCCCACCCATGTGCGGGTGGTCCAGGCCCAGGCGCCTCCGGTGACCAGGCCGACGAGTATCTCAGCGGCGAGGAGCAGCACGGCAGCGGTGTGGTGATGAGCGTCGATCATGCCCGGCTCGCGCAGGGCGACGACGACCAGCACCACGGGCAGCACCCACCAGCGCCGGTCGGTGTCGATGCGGCTGGGGCGGGACTGGCGGGCGATCACCAGACCGGCCACCACCGTGATCACCAACGCGTCGACGAGCCCGGACATCGTGCCTCCGTGAGCGGGAGAAGGATGACGCCGGCGGCGGATCCCGCCGGCGCCTTCGACGTTACGGAAGCGGCGAGGCCACGGGATCGGAGCCCGGGTGGATCATGGGTGGAGCCCTGCACGGCGGGGAACTCCACCCATGGGTGGAGAAAACCAGTGCCGGGACCAGTGCCGGGCTCTGCGGGGGACGCCCACACGCCGAACCGGGCCCGGATCTCGCTTCCGGGCCCGGTTTCAGCGGCTGAGCGTGGTCACGCGTCGATGCGCGACCGGTCCAGCGTCGCAGCCGAGTTGGAGATGAACTCCTTGCGCGGCGCGACGTCATTGCCCATCAGCAGGTCGAAGACCTGCTCGGCGGAGTCCAGATCGGTCAGGTTGATCCGGCGCAGCGTGCGGCGCCGCGGGTCCATGGTCGTCTCCGCGAGCTGGTCGGCGTCCATCTCGCCCAGACCCTTGTACCGCTGGATGGAATCCTTGTACCGGATGTTCTTGCTCTGGAACTCCATGAGCCTGTCGCGCAGCTCGCGGTCCGAGTACGTGTAGACGTACTTGTCCTGGCCCTTCTTCGGCTGGACCAGCTCGATGCGGTGCAGCGGCGGCACCGCGGCGAAGACCCGGCCGGCCTCCACCATGGGCCGCATGTAGCGGTGGAACAGGGTGAGCAGCAGCGTGCGGATGTGGGAGCCGTCCACATCGGCGTCGGTCATCATGATGATCTTGCCGTAGCGGGCCGCGTCGATGTCGAAGGTGCGGCCGGACCCCGCTCCTATGACCTGGATGATCGCGCCGCACTCGGCGTTCTTGAGCATGTCGGTCACGGACGACTTCTGCACGTTGAGGATCTTGCCGCGGATCGGCAGCAGCGCCTGGAACTCAGAATTCCGGGCGAGCTTCGCCGTACCCAGCGCGGAGTCTCCCTCGACGATGAACAGCTCGCTGCGGTCGACGTCGTCGCTGCGGCAGTCCGCGAGCTTCGCCGGCAGCGAGGACGACTCCAGGGCCGTCTTACGGCGCTGTGCGTCCTTGTGCTGACGGGCCGCGATCCGTGTGCGCGCCGCGGCGACGGCCTTCTCCATCACCACGCGGGCCTGCTGGGCGGCGTCTCGCTTGGTGGAGGTCAGGAACGCCTTGAGTTCCTTGGTGATGACGTTGTTCACGATCCGGCGGGCCGCCGAGGTGCCGAGGACCTCCTTGGTCTGGCCCTCGAACTGCGGCTCCGCGAGACGGACGGTGACGACCGCCGTGAGCCCCTCCAGGGCGTCGTCCTTGACGACGTCGTCCTCGGCGACGCGCAGCATCTTCTTGGTCCGCAGCACCTCGTTCATCGTCCTCGTCACCGCCTGCTCGAAGCCGGCGACGTGGGTACCGCCCTTGGGGGTGGCGATGATGTTGACGAAGGACCGGAGCGTGGAGTCGTAACCGGTGCCCCAGCGCATGGCGACGTCGACGGCGAGGTCGCGGGTGACCTCGGTGGGCGTCATCTGGCCGTGCTCGTCGAGCACCGGGACCGTCTCCTTGAAGCTGCCCTGACCGCTGAAGCGGAGGACGTCGCAGACGGGCCGATCACTGGCCAGGAACTCGCAGAACTCGCTGATGCCGCCGTCGAAGCGGAAGGACTCCTCGCCCTTGCTGCCGCCGTCACCGAGGCCGAGCTCGTCCCGGACGACGATGGTCAGTCCGGGCACCAGGAAGGCGGTCTGGCGGGCCCGCTGGTGCAGCGTGTCCAGGGAGAGCTTGGCGTCCTTGAGGAAGATCTGGCGGTCGGCCCAGTAGCGCACGCGCGTGCCGCTGCGGGTCTTGGGGATCTTCTTGGCCTTGCGCAGCCCGTTCTTGGCCTCGAACTTGGCGTCCGGACCGGTCCCCGCGAACGCGCCGGGGACACCGCGCCGGAAGCTGATGGCGTGGGTGTTCCCACCGCGGTCCACCTCGATGTCCAGGCGGGCGGACAGGGCGTTCACCACGGAGGCACCGACGCCGTGCAGACCGCCGGAGGCGGCGTACGAACCGCCGCCGAACTTGCCGCCGGCGTGCAGCTTGGTCATGACGACCTCGACGCCCGACAGGCCGGTCTTGGGCTCGACGTCGACGGGGATGCCCCGGCCGTTGTCCCGGACCTCCACCGAACCGTCGTCGTGGAGGATCACTTCGATGTGGTCGCAGTAGTCGCCCAGGGCCTCGTCGACGGAGTTGTCGATGATCTCCCACAGGCAGTGCATCAGGCCGCGGCTGTCGGTGGATCCGATGTACATGCCCGGACGCTTGCGTACGGCCTCGAGCCCCTCGAGGACGAGCAGGTGCCGCGCGGTGTAGTTGGATCCGTCCCGGTCTGCTCCTGCCAGCAGCGCAGTGGACGGCACGGATGTCTCGGCGGTCACGCGGTTCGCTCCTCGCTGAATTTCAGATGGGGCCCCGCTGGGTAAGGGCGCGCGGCTCGGTTCACCGGTCAGAGGGTACCGAGCCCTGGTAGAGCCGTTGCAACGCCACCCTCGTCGCTGACTCACCCTAGTCCAGAGTCGTATGTCTGTTCGATCCCTCGATGGGGTGAAGTACACATCACGTTCCCTTCGAGGCATGAACCATTTAGGCTCCGGGCACGTCCTCATGAACAAACCGGCAACCCAGCCGGCCGGACCGACACTGACCGACTGCGCGAACCCGTACGACACAGAGAAACGCAATACGGCACATTCGCCGCCAATCGGCAACAGCCGGCCCCTCGGAAAGTTTTTTCGAGGAAAAGCCACGAGCGGGAACGTTTTGGGGCTGGTTGGATGTTGACCCTGGTACGACAGCTCGTCGAGCTAGAGAAGAGGCGACGTGACTACTGTTCTGACTTCCGCAAGCCCGCTGACGGCCGCCGATCGCTGCGACCGCTGCGGCGCCCAGGCATACCTGCGCGTCGTCCTGCTGAGCGGCGGAGAACTGCTCTTCTGCGCCCACCACGGGCGCAAGTTCGAGCCGGAACTCAAGAAGATCGCCGCTGAGATACAGGACGAGACGGAGCGGCTCACGGCCGTTCCGGCTTCTTCCGCCGAGGAAGAGCGCTGACACTACGCGCCCGACGACGAGCCGAATCGGCGCAAGGCCGATGAACGGGGGGGGGGGGCAGCGCGCCCCGGGGGGCGCCGCCCCGGCGCGGGGCCCGAGGGGCCCCG
>NZ_JBHXNW010000035.1:0-19759 GCF_042717365.1 Streptomyces sp. NPDC058534 | reverse complement strand
GCCCCGCGTCGGCCTCCGGGGTGGGCCGGGGGGGCCGCCCGGCCCCCGGGGGGCGCCCCGCCCGTGCTCGTGCCCGAAAGGGCCCCTCAGCGGCCGTCAGGCTCCCTCGCGCTGTACCGCGGCGGCGGTGTCCCAGCCCAGTGTCCGCAGCATCGAGGAGACGCGCGTGTACACCCCGGGACTGCCCGGGCGCCCGCAGCCGCTCCCCCAGGACACCAGGCCGATGAGCCTGCCCTGGCCGACCAGCGGCCCCCCGCTGTCCCCCTGGCAGGCGTCGCGCCCCCCGGCGTCCTCGCCCGCGCAGAGCATGCTGCCGGCGAGGTAGCGCCCGTCGTCACTCCCCGGGTACGCCCGCCGGCAGCGCGCGTCGGGGAGTACACGCACGCGTGCCGCCCGCAGGCCGTTCGCGTAGTCCCCGGCCCCCGAGGCGTCCCCCCAGCCGTACACGAGTGCTCCCGTGTCCGGTGCGTAGGCCGGGTCGCCCTCGGCCGCCATCCCTATGACCGAGCCGGCGGGAAGGGCTTCGGAGAGGGTGAGTACCGCGAAGTCGCCGGCGTTGCTGGCGTCGTCGTGACCCGGGTTGACCCAGACGGCGCGGACGCGGATCTCCTGGCCCTGATCCGACAGCAGGTCCGTCCGGCCGGCGATGACCAACAGGTCGTCCACCTGCTCCGGCGGCGACCCGAGCACCTCCTCCCCCAGGCAGTGGGCCGCCGTGAGTACGGTGGTCCGGCCGACGGCCACTCCCCCGCAGAACTGTCCCGCCCGCGCACCTCCGAACCGGTCACGGCTGGACAGGGCGACAGTCCAGGGGCTGTCGGAGACTTCGACCGGGAAGCCCCCGACGACGATGCTGTCGGCGGACGCGGGGGCGGCGGATCCCAGCGGTATCGCGGTCGCCGCGGCCGCCAGGACCAGCGGCCGGGCCAGTGCCCGGGCAAAGAGGCGACGCATGCAGACTCCTCACTCCTAGGTGGTCGTGGGACACCCAGAGTGATCCAGTGCGCCGTGACACGCACCCGCTGATCAACGCGAAGGCCCGGTTCCGCTGTGCCGGAACCGGGCCTTGTCGCTCGTACGACGAGTCCTAGTCGAGGTAGTCGCGCAGCACCTGGGAGCGCGACGGGTGACGCAGCTTCGACATGGTCTTGGACTCGATCTGGCGGATGCGCTCGCGCGTGACGCCGTACACCTTGCCGATCTCGTCGAGGGTCTTCGGCTGACCGTCGGTGAGACCGAAGCGCATGGAGACGACGCCTGCCTCGCGCTCGGACAGGGTGTCGAGAACGGAGTGCAGCTGCTCCTGCAGGAGGGTGAAGCTGACCGCGTCGGCCGGGACGACCGCCTCGGAGTCCTCGATGAGGTCACCGAACTCGCTGTCGCCGTCCTCGCCCAGTGGGGTGTGCAGCGAGATGGGCTCGCGACCGTACTTCTGGACCTCGATGACCTTCTCCGGGGTCATGTCGAGTTCCTTGGCCAGCTCCTCCGGAGTGGGCTCGCGGCCCAGGTCCTGGAGCATCTGGCGCTGCACACGGGCCAGCTTGTTGATGACCTCGACCATGTGCACCGGGATACGGATGGTGCGGGCCTGGTCGGCCATCGCGCGGGTGATCGCCTGACGGATCCACCAGGTGGCGTACGTGGAGAACTTGTAGCCCTTGGTGTAGTCGAACTTCTCCACCGCGCGGATCAGACCGAGGTTGCCCTCCTGGATGAGGTCCAGGAACAGCATGCCACGGCCGGTGTAGCGCTTGGCCAGGGAGACCACCAGACGGAGGTTGGCCTCCAGGAGGTGGTTCTTGGCGCGGCGACCGTCCTCGGCGATGATCTCCAGCTCACGCTTGAGCTTGGGCGCGAGCTTGTCGGAGTTCGCCAGCTTGTCCTCGGCGAACAGACCGGCCTCGATGCGCTTGGCGAGCTCGACCTCCTGCTCGGCGTTGAGCAGGGGGACCTTGCCGATCTGCTTCAGGTAGTCCTTGACCGGGTCGGCGGTGGCACCGGCGGCGGCGACCTGCTGGGCCGGAGCGTCGTCCTCGTCGTCGTCGGACAGCACGAAGCCCGCGTTCTCGGTGCCTTCGGGCTCCTCCGTCGCGGCCTTCGGCTCCTCGATCGCCTCGTCCTCGGGAAGCTCGCCGTCTTCCTTCTTGGCGGTGGTCTTCTTGGCCGCCGTCTTCTTGGCGGTGGTCTTCTTGGCCGCCGTCTTCTTGGCGGTCGTCTTCTTGGCCGCCGCCTTCTTGGCGGACGCCTCCACCTCTTCCTCGACGGCGGGCTCGGGGGCGGGCGCCGTCGGGGTGGCGGGAGCGGCGGCCTTCCTGCCGGGCACCGCCTTCGCCGCGACCGCCTTCGTGGCGGTGCGCTTGGCGGGGCTCTTCGCTGCGACGCTCTTTCGGGTGCGCTTGGGCTCTGCGGCACTGACCATCAGCGTCACACCCTCTTCCTCGAGGATCTGGTTGAGGCTGCGCAGTACGTTCTTCCACTGAGTGGCCGGAATCTGGTCAGCTTCGAAGGCCCGACGCACGTCGTCGCCGGCGATCTGCCCCTCAGCCTTTCCCCGCTCAATGAGCGCCATGACAGAGACGGACTCGGCGATCTCCGGCGGGAGCGTACGGGATGTGCTGGCCGACACGAACAACCTCTCGGAACGTTGGAAAACGGCTTCCGGCCCCGTCCACGGCGGACTGGAGCCGACCACCGGCTTGGGGATGGGCCGACGGTACGGGCGGCGCCGGGGGAGATGCACAGCGCCCTGAACGGCGCCCGTATTCCCTCCGCGGCTGTCACCTCTTAGGTCATCGTGTTGTTCCCGGGAGCGTTACGCCCAATCCGCGTGGCCCGAGTCACACCCCGTAAGCAATCAAAATCGGTCAGACACGCATAAACAAGGTCATCAACTCACACGACCCGATCGAGCGGGGAGGCTCAGCCTCTCATCACACGGTCGGACCCCGTGGCGTCACGGAGGACTCCACGGGGTCCGACGGTGGCGGCGTTCGTCCGGTCACTGCCACAGGAGGGGTTTGGCGTGTCCGGACCGCGCCATTCCGGCGGGACGCGGTCAGTGCTCGCGCGGGGCGGGCACCACGCGTTCCACCTCGGGGTGGACGGTCAGAAGCTGACGCATGGCCGCCTCGGCCGCCGCGCCGTCGCCCGCGGCGAGGGCGTCGACGATCCTGCCGTGCTGGGCCAGCGACGCGTCGTTCGGCCGGTCACAGCCCGTGACCGGGCCGCCGGAGACATGGAGGGCGGCGGAGACGATGCCTGAGAGGTGGTCCAGCATGCGGTTCCCGGCGACCTGGATGAGCAGTGTGTGGAACTCGGCGTCGGCACGCGAGAAGGTGAGCGCGTCACCCTGCGCCATGGCGTGGCCCATGATCCCGACCATGTCCGACAGGCGCTGCTGGACGTCCTCGCGCCCGTGCCCGGCGGCCAAGCGCGCGGCGAGCGGCTCGATCGTCCAGCGCAGCTCGCTCAGCTCGCGGCGCTGGTCGTCGCGCTGCGGCCCGAAGGCACGCCATTCGATGATGTCGGGGTCGAGGAGGTTCCAGTCGCTCACGGGGCGCACGCGCGTGCCCACGTTCGGGCGCGCACTGACCAGGCCCTTGGCCTCCAGCACCCGGAGGGACTCTCGGACCACGGTGCGGGACACCTCGAAACGCTGGCCGATCTCCTCGGGCACCAGCGGGCGGTCGGCACCGAGGTCACCCGAAACGATCATCTGGCCAAGCTGCTGGACGAGTTGCCCGTGCAGTCCGCGGCCACGGTTGCCCGCGGTGCGCCGGCCCACGCGCCCCAGCTCGGGTTCCACCCCTTCCCAGGAAGGCGTCCCGACGCGGTCGACGGCGGGCGTCTCGGCGTAGGGGTAGCGGTCGAGTTCGCCCGGGTTCGCGAGGCCGGAGTCGGCGGAGCGGGCGGCGGTCATCATGGTGTGCGCAAGGGTACTCACGCATCCTTTGTCGGCGCCGTTCCCAACTCCCTTGAGGTCTTTGGTGAAAAGCACACGAAAGGGTGATCGCTCACCCCGTCGCAATTGACGCCTTATCGGAAAGAAATGGGCTTTCCTCGGGGAGTTGCGCGCAGGGTCGGACCGGAAGAGCGAGACGACCGTCACCGGACCCTGCTGCGCAGGGTCGTGAGCAGGAAGGCGCAGAGCAGAGCCGTAAGCGACAACGTCATTGCGCCGCCCACCGGTTGGACGACGACGCGCAGAACCTCTGCCACATAGCGCTCGCCCCCGAACGGCCACTGCGTCAGGAGGACCTCGCGCACCCGCAATGGAAGGCCGGCCGCGGTCCGTACGTCCGGACCCTCCCAGACCTTCTGTACGAGGGGCACGACGAGGACCGGAACGGCGACCACCGCGGCGAGTCCGGCCGTCGTGGAACGGAAGAGGCCCGCGGCGAGCACACCGGACCAGGCGCACCCGACGACGAGCCCGGCCCAACCGGCGCCCAGCGCGGACCAGTCGGCTGGAATTCGCGCGAGCTCTCGTCCGTAGAACAGATGGAGCACTTCGGCGTTGCAGCCGGCCGTCAGGGCGGCCAGCACGAGTGCGACGGCGGCCGACACGAGCAGTTTCGCGGTCAGCAGCCCCAGTCTGCGCGGCACGGTGCCGCGGTCCGCCGCCAGGGCGGGGTGACGGAACTCGTCGCCGAAGGCGAGCGCGCCGAGCAGTCCCGCGCCGAGCGCCGCGGGCGGCAAGGGCACACCCCGCGGCCACGCGGCCAGGAGCCGCGCCTGCGGGGTGTGGCCGACCCGCGCGAGGACCACGGCCATGACGGCGGACACGACGAGCACGACGGCGCCGATGACGAACCCGGTGCTGATGCCGACCGCACGGCGGATCTCGTAACGGAGTGGACGGAGTGGGCTGGGGGCGGAGCGCACGGAGATGGGCGGCGGAAGCGTGGACGCCGCCTCCCGGACCGCCGCCGTGCCGGGGGTGAGGGCGGCGTCCGCGCGCTGGGTGGGCCGGGGGCGGCCGGTGGGGTCGGGAGGCGCAGGAGCCGCGGGAGCTTCGACGGCGGTGGGCTCGGCGGCTTCGAGGCGCCGGTCTCCGGCCGCGGACGCCTGGTCGTCGCGGGTGGAGGATGCCTGGTCGCCGCTGGTGACGGTGCGATAGTCGCCCGGGGGCGGCTGTGGGGCGTCGGCGCGGGAGGGGTCGGAGGCGGGCGACGTGGGGGCGTGCGCCTGTGGGCCGTGGTTGCCGGGGGGCCAGAGGTGAGCGGACGTCGAGGGATCGGGCGACGAGGGATCGGGCGCCGGTGGATCCGTCGCCGGCATCGTGGTCGCCGGTGGATCCGTCGCCGGCATCGTGGTCGCTGGTAGTTCGACCGCCGGTGGCTCGGGTGCTGGTGGGTCGGTCGCCGCAGGATCGGTCCCCGGTAGTTCGACCGCTGAGGGTCCGGTCGCATCAGGATCGATCGCAGCAGAATCGACCGCCGATGGATCGGTCGTCGGCGGGTCGGTGGCGGTCGGGCGCGGTGGGCCCGTGGGTGAGGGCCGGGTGACGGTCGGCCTGCGGGGGGCCGGTGCCCGCTCGCCGTCCGCCGCCCAGTGCCGAGCCGGGGGAACGACCGCGCCGGCCTCGGCATCGGCACAGGCACCGCCACTGGCACCGGCCCCTGCACCGGCACCGGCACCGGCACCGGCACCGGCACCGGCGCCAGGGCCCATGTCGCCGATCTCGTCCGCCAGTTGGTGTACGAGGATCCCGTGCCGGAAGGCGGTCTCGCCGATGTCCGCGCACGTGCTGCCGTACACCGCGAGCCGGTTGCCGCCCTCGCGTACGACCTCGACGGAGCGGCGTGCCGAGCGGGCCTCTTGGGCCAGCAGGGCGCCGAGGCGCGCGGCGTGGGGGCTGCGGACGGCGACGCGTGGGCGCAGCCGGGTGCGGGAGAAGTCCGCCGCCTCCTGGTCGGCTACGACCCTGCCCTGTTCCAACGTCACGACGTGGTCGGCGGCACGCGCGGCCTCCTTGGGGTCCGCGGTGCTGAACAGGACGGTGCCGCCCTGGACGGCGTGCGCGCGCAGGGCACCGAGCAGCCAGCGGGCCTCGCGCACGGAGAGTGCGCCCACGGGGTCGTCGAACACCAGGGTGTGCGGGTCGGGGACCAGCGCGCAGGCCAGTCCGAGGCGGCGGTCCATACCCCGGGAGAGGGTACCGAGGCGTTCGTCGCGCAGGCTCACGAGTCCGACCGACTCCATGACTTCGTCCGCCCGCTGGACCGGGACACCCGCCGCCGCGCACAGCATGCGGAGGTGGCCGCGCACGGTGCGGGCCGGATGTCCGGGAACGTCTCCGAGCAGTACGCCGACCTCGCGCGAGGGGTGGGCGATGCGGTGCAGGGGGCGGCCTCTGAAGTAGGTGAGACCACGACCGTGTTGCAGTTCGAGCATCAGTCTGAGCGCTGTCGTCTTGCCGGCGCCCGACGCTCCGAGCAGTGCGGTGACGCGGCCCGCGCGCACTTCGAAGGAGACGTCGTCGACGGCGGGCGGAAGCTCCGTGCGGGGGTCACTGGTCAGTCCGAAGGCCTGGATCACCCGCAGCAAGATAGCGTGCCATATCCGGTTTTTCGGGCACCGCAGGGCCTATCGAGGGCGAGGAAACCCTCACACCTCGGGACGCAGCATCGGGGGGTTGAGGAGCGTCGCGCCGCCCGCCCGGAAGAGTTGGGCGGGACGGCCGCCCTGGCGGGTGGTCGTGCCCCCGGTGGGGACGAGGAATCCGGGCGTGCCCGTCACTTTGCGGTGGAAGTTCCGCGGGTCGAGGGCCACGCTCCACACCGCCTCGTAGACGCGGCGCAGCTCGCCGACGGTGAACTCGGGCGGGCAGAACGCGGTCGCCAGCGAGGAGTACTCGATCTTGGAGCGGGCCCGCTCCACCCCGTCCGCCAGGATCTGGGCGTGGTCGAAGGCGAGCGGTGCCAACGGCTCGCCGACACGGCCGTAGCCGCTCTGTTCCAGCATTTCCTCGACCGGCGCCCAGCGCGCGTTGCTGGCGTCGCCGCCCGCGCGCGGTGCGGGCAGGTCGGGGGCGAGCGCGAGGTGGGCGACACTGACCACGCGCATCCGGGGGTCACGCTCGGGGTCGCCGTAGGTGGCGAGCTGCTCCAGGTGGGCACCGTTGTCCTGGGTGGGCGCGGCCGGGTCATGGACGCGCAGCCCCGTCTCCTCGGCGAGCTCGCGCGCCGCCGCCTGCGCCAGATCCTCGTCCGCCCGTACGAAGCCTCCGGGAAGGGCCCAGCGGCCCTGGAACGGCGGCTCCCCCCTGCGCACCGCCAACGCGCACAGGGAGTGGCGTCGCACGGTCAGCACGACCAGGTCCACAGTGACGGCGAAGGGCGGAAAGGCTGACGGGTCGTAGGGCATGCGGCGATCATAGTCGTCTGCCTGACGATAAACACTCCCTTCACCAACCGCTTCGCACGCTGATCCACATCAGTCCGTCACGTACCTCACCGCCGCCTCCCGATCGTTGGGCGGTGCCATGTCATGCCAGGTCAGGCTCCCCTTGCGACCTCCGCTTCACCATCATTCGCCGCCTCCTTCGCGTCCGTGCTCCCTGGCGCTTGCCCCGTCGGCGAGGCGGCCGTTTCGACCCGTGCCCGGGGTCCCCGGGGTACGCGAACGCGTCCGGCCCGTCCGCCCGGCTCCAGGGCGTTCAGCCCTCGCCGAGGTGCGGGGGCGCGCGATGTCCGGCCTCGGCTCCCGGTTCTGCGCCTTCGCACGGCGCCGGGTGCCGTCCGCCGAGGTGAGGGACCGCGTGCGACGCCGACGGCCGGAGGGTGGCTGCGCAGCGGGTGACGGCTCGCCCGGCCCTCGGGGACCGGTCGCGCCGTTCCGCTCGCCGTCGTCGGAGCTGCTGACTTCCGTGCCGTCACGGTCCTCGCGCTCCGCGCGCAGGCAGCGGCGGATCGACTCGGGATCCAAGCCCTCGTTGCACGCCTGGTGCAGGAGCCGGGCGAAGAGGTAGTCGGAATCCGCGCCGAGTGCCATGGCCAGGGCCTCGCGTGCCTCCAGTTCGTCACCGATGGACCAGGCGACCCAGCCCGCGAGGGTGAGCGGCGCGGCCGCGTGTTCGCCGTACGGTCCGACGCAGCGACGGGCGAGGGCCCGCCAGAGGCGCAGTGCGGGTGCCGCCTCGTCGCCCTCCATCCACCCGGCCGCGCGGTCGCGGGTCGTGCGGTCCTGGAGGCCGAGGATCAAGGCCGCCGCCTCGTCGTGCCCGAGCAGGTGGTCGTCGCGCAGATCCTCGGCCGGCATGCCGGACACCGGCGGGGCGGCGGCGAGCCGGCGCATGACCCGCTCCGCCGTCTCCAGCGTCTCCCGGGCCACCTCTGAGCGGCCGTCGGTGTCGAGGATCCGGGCGACCAGAGTCGTGGCGGCGGCATCCAGGGCGGCGGTCTGTTCGTCCGCCGCCGCGTTCTCCCCGGGCAGCAGCCTGGCCCGCAGGTCGCTCAGCGAGCCGCGCACCTGGATACCGGCGTAGGTGGCCGCCGCGGCCAGCACCGAGGTCCCCGGCAGCCCCATGGGCAGGCCCTCGGCCGGGCAGCACGCCTCGTCGTCGCAGCAGTACGACCAGAAGCGTCCGGCCGAGATGCACAGCGCCTCGACCACGGGTACGTCGAGCGTGCCGCACTCGACGCGCAAGTGCTGGGCGAGTGGTCGCAGTCGCTCCATCACGTCTCGACCGGTCTCGCCCCGCGCCGGCTCCTGACAGAGGTAGGCGACCATCTGCTCGGGACGGACGCCTCGGCGCTCGCTGCCGGTGACCAGGCCGTGGACCAACTGTCCGGCCGCGCACGCCCAGTCGTCCGGGCTCGCGGGGATGCCGAGCCGCGCCCGGCCGCCGAAACGGCCGCGCCCCTCCCTGTCCCGCAGGGCGGCCAGGACGATGCTGTCCTCCGGGCGGTAGCCGAGGAGATAGGGCAGAGCGTCGGCCAGTTCGGCGGGGGTGCGCAGAGTGACCTGGTGCTCCTCACCGGGGCCCTCAAACGAGGTCCGGGCCTTGTGGCTCGGCTGCTCGGGGCGCGGGATGTCACCGTCCTCGGAGGGTCCGGTCGTTTCGCTGTGGTTCGTCATGGCCCGACGATCTCGCGGATCGGCAAGTTCCGCTTTGCCCTGTGGATAACTCCGATCAGGGACACGTCACCTTCGGGATGCCGAGGCGCCCCCTCCGCCTCGCTCTCGTCCACAGCCCGCCCGCTTGTCAGTCCCGTCCTGTTGTATGGAACGCATGGAGCACACGAGCAACGCGGATCTGCGGACAGCGGCCGACACGGTCCTCGCCCGTCTCGTCGGGGACGCCTCAGGCGGCGCCCGGCTGCGGGAGGACCAGTGGCGGGCGATCGAGGCGCTGGTCGCCGACCGGCGCCGGGCCCTGGTCGTCCAGCGCACGGGCTGGGGCAAGTCCGCGGTGTACTTCGTGGCGACCGCTCTGCTGCGTGACCGGGGCGCCGGGCCCACGGTGATCGTCTCCCCGCTGCTCGCGCTGATGCGCAACCAGGTCGAGGCCGCGGCCCGGGCCGGCATCCGCGCCCGGACCATCAACTCCTCCAACACCGAGGAGTGGGACACGGTCCAGGACGAGATCGCGGCGGGCGAGGTCGACGTACTCCTCGTGAGCCCCGAGCGGCTCAACAACCCGGACTTCCGCGACCAGGTACTGCCCAAGCTCTCCGCCGCGACCGGACTGCTCGTGGTGGACGAGGCCCACTGCATCTCCGACTGGGGCCACGACTTCCGCCCCGACTACCGGCGGCTGCGCACCATGCTCACCGACCTCCCGCCGGGCGTCCCCGTCCTGGCGACCACGGCCACGGCCAACGCGCGCGTGACCGCCGACGTGGCGGAGCAGCTCGGCACGGGTGGCACGTCCGACGCCCTGGTGCTGCGCGGTTCGCTGGACCGGGAGAGCCTCAGTCTGGGTGTGCTGCGGCTGGCCGACGCCGCGCACCGGATGGCCTGGCTCGCCGACCACCTCGACCGGCTCCCGGGTTCCGGGATCATCTACACGCTCACCGTGGCAGCCGCCGAGGAGGTCACCGCCTTCCTGCGGCAGCGCGGCCACACCGTCGCCTCCTACACCGGCAAGACGGAGAACGCGGACCGGCAGCAGGCCGAGGACGACCTGCTCGCCAACCGGGTCAAGGCGCTGGTGGCCACCTCGGCGCTCGGCATGGGCTTCGACAAGCCCGACCTGGGTTTCGTGGTGCACCTGGGCTCGCCGTCCTCCCCCATCGCGTACTACCAGCAGGTCGGCCGCGCGGGGCGCGGTGTCGAGCACGCCGAGGTGCTCCTGCTGCCCGGGAGGGAGGACGAGGCGATCTGGCAGTACTTCGCCTCACTGGCCTTCCCGTCGGAGGACCTGGTGCGCCGCACGCTCGACATCCTCGCGGGCGCGGAGCGTCCGCTGTCGCTGCCCGCGCTGGAGCCGTTGGTGGAGCTGCGCCGGTCCCGCCTGGAGACCATGCTGAAGGTCCTCGACGTGGACGGGGCGGTCAAGCGGGTCAAGGGGGGCTGGATCGCGACCGGGCAACCCTGGACGTACGACGCGGAGCGCTACGACTGGGTCGCACGCCAGCGGAAGGCCGAGCAGCAGTCGATGCGCGACTACGCCGCGACGGCCGAGTGCCGGATGGAGTTCCTGCAACGGCAGTTGGACGACGAGGGCGCGAAGCCCTGCGGCCAGTGCGACAACTGCGCGGGCCCGCGTTTCACCGTCGACACCTCCACCGACTCCCTCGACGCCGCGCGGGTCGACCTGGTGCGGGCCGGCGTCGAGGTGGAGCCGCGCCGCATGTGGCCGACCGGGCTTCCAGCGATCGGCGTCGACCTGAAGGGCCGGATTCCGGCGGCGGAACAGGCGGCGCCGGGCAGAGCGCTGGGCCGCCTGTCCGACATCGGCTGGGGCAACCGGCTGCGGCCGATGCTCGCGGCCCAGGCGCCGGACGGTCCGGTGCCGGACGATGTCGCCCAGGCCGTCGTGACGGTACTGGCCGACTGGGCGAAGGGGCCCGGTGGCTGGGCCCCGGGCGCGGCCGACGCCCAGCCACGGCCCGTCGGCGTGGTGACCGTCGCCTCACGCGGGCGGCCTAAGCTGATCCACTCCCTCGGTACCCGCATCGCCGAGATCGGCAGGCTGCCGCTGCTCGGTTCGGTCGAGTACGCGGGTGAGGCGCGCGGCGGCTCCCGCAGCAACAGCGCGCAGCGGCTCAAGGCGCTGGACGGTGCGCTGACGGTGCCGCCGGCCCTCGGCGCGACCCTCAGCGGGCTGGACGGCCCGGTTCTCCTCGTGGACGACTGCACCGAGACCGGTTGGACCCTCGCGGTGGCCGCCCGGCTGCTCCGCCGCGCCGGCGCCAAGGGGGTGCTGCCGCTCGTCCTGGCGGTGCAGGGGTGATCACCCCGCGTGGCACGGTTCCCGACGGGAGCGCCTGGGCACCCTTCCCGGGGAGTGCCCGGGTGATCGCGCGCGCCGCGCGCCTGCCGCGTCCCAGGCGTCACCCGGCGGCACTCCGGGTAGGGATATAGGACGCGCAACAGCCGATAACGGTCGTCGGTCCCAATTGCTCGTTGCCGCATCCCAGTTCGACAGGAAGAATTGAAGTCCGCTCCCCGCACGGCCCAGCCGTGATCCGGCAGGGCTTCACTGCGGTGCGCGCTCCCCGAATCCGACCCCTGCCCGCAGTGTGGGCGCGTAGCCGAAGGGAGGAACGTGACCTTCGGATTCGCTCCGTCCTCGGCCGCCTCGTTTTCCTCGCCCGCCGCCTCCGCCACTCGCCTGCTCGAACCGGCGGAGTGGGCCGCCGCCGGAATCCCGCTGCTGCGCAATCCGCGGGAGGTCGTCAGCGGCCTCCACTCCCGGCACCGCCCCAGGCCGGCGACCGCGATCGTGGCCGTACTCGATCCGGACGAACGGCTGCGCGCCAGCGCCTCGTTCACCAGCCGCCGGTCGCCGGCGGACGGCTGGATGTTCCGCAACGCGCTGCTCTCGCAGTTGCGCCGGGTCATCCCGCACGATCTGCGCCGCCGCACGCCGGTGCGCACCGCCGTGCTGCTCTACTGCCGTGACGGCGACGCGCGTTGGACGGAGGAGGACGGCGCGTGGATGTGGGGGTTGCGGGACGCCTGCACACTGCACGGGCTGCGCTGCGGCGCGTACATCACGCTGACCCGGGACGGCTGGCAGGTCCTCGGCGAGGGCCGCGGCGGGCGCCGGCCCAACGCGGCGTCGGCGCCGGAGCCCTTCGCCACGTCGGAGACGCCGCCCCCGCCACCCCGCACCGGCGGTGTCGCCTCGGAGGTACTGCGCCGCGCGGCGGCTCGCTGAGCGCCACGGACACACCACGGTGAACCGCGGTGTTACCGCCGCGGTGCGCGGCACCTGCACCGAGTAGGTACGACCACGGCGGTCCGCACCGGCACAACCCCGGTCAGCCCAAGGACGGAAGCACGGCGCACGGCGCACGCCGAAGCGACCGCCGTGCCAGTACCCCTGAACGACGTCCGCCGCACGCGACGGAAGCGGCTCAGACGCCCGCGCCCAGCACCGAGTTGATCCGCTGCGGGTCCCCGCAGACGATCAGCAGGGCGCCGGCCCGGGTGTGGGCCACGCCAAGGGCGCCGACGGCAGCCGCTTCGGGGCCGCCGTTGACCGCGACCACGACCACGGCCCGCGACGCCGCACGGTCCGCGACGGCGGCGTCCGCGTAGAAGACGTCGTCACCCGCGTCGTGCTGCGCCCAGTAGGAAGCATCGCCGAAGGACAGTTCGTGGGCGGCCCACGGATGCGGTTCGCCGGTGGTGATCACCAGCACGTCACCGGGGGTCCGACCGGAGTCCAGCAGCAGGTCCACGGCCTCTTCGGCGGCGTCGAGCGCGCCGTCGGGGGTGGCTGGGAGCAGCTGGAGCTGCGGAGCCGCGACGGTGGCCGCGTCCGCCACCGGAGCGGCTTGGGCGGACGGAGCGGCTTGGGCGGACGCCGGAGCGGCCGGGGCTGCCGGACCCGGGGGTCCGGGCTTGGTGGTGGTCGTGTCGCGTGGCGCGCGTTGCGCCGGCGCGGTCGGTCGCACCGGGCCGGGACGGCCGGGGCGCGGCGGAGCCGCGGGACGGGGGCCGGGTACGGGGCGAGGGGTCGGCGCGGTGCGGCCGCTGGCCGGAGTGGCGCGGGGACCCTGGGCCTTCTCGTGAATCTGAGGCTCCTCGGGAATGAGAGGCATGAGCTGATATTTATCAAACGTTGGTGCGGCTCGCGTCGGCGGGTGGCACATGCCTGCGAGCGGAACCGTCAGAAATCGAATCCGAGCTGACCCTCGATTTCCGGAACGCTTCCCTCCACCCACCTGCGGACCTTCTTGAGGTGCCGCCACTGGGGCAGCGCATCAAGATACGCCCACGACAACCGGTGGTACGGGGTGGGCCCCCGCTCCTCCAGTGCGGCCCGGTGTACGGGTGACGGATACCCGGCGTTGTCCGCGAAGGCGAAGTCTGCATGGTCGATGCCCAGTTCGGCCATCATTTTGTCGCGCTGGACCTTGGCCAGGACCGAAGCCGCCGCGACGGCCACGCAGGACTGGTCACCTTTGATCACCGTACGGACCCGCCAAGGCGCCCCGAGATAGTCATGCTTGCCGTCGAGGATGACGGCGTCGGGGCGGACCGGCAGGGTCTCCAGGGCACGAACCGCCGCCAGTCGCAGCGCGGCGGTCATCCCCATGGCGTCGATCTCCTCGGGAGAGGCGTGACCCAGGGCGTAGGACGTCACCCAGGTCCGCAACTCGACGGCGAGTTCGGTGCGTCGCTTGATGGTGAGCAGCTTGGAGTCGGTGAGGCCGACCGGGGGCCGGCGCAGTCCGGTGATCGCGGCGCAGACGGTCACGGGACCGGCCCACGCACCGCGCCCCACCTCGTCGACACCGGCAATGATCTTCGCTCCGGTCGTGGCGCGAAGGGAGCGCTCGACGGTGTGAGTGGGTGGTTCGTACGGCATGGCGCACCTAGCGTACGCCGCTGGGAACCCCCGGCGACACCCCGGTTCCCCGAATGCGCCCGGAGCCCTCGAAGGCGAGGATCAGGCGCCGTCGGGCCGCAGCAGCGGGACCATCAACTGGTCGATCATTTCCTCGAGCTCCAGGTCCGGCCATTCACTTGCACAAATCTTGGAGCGGTACATCATCATCGCCGGGATGGCGTCGAAGACGTATCCGTTGGCCGCGTCGCGCCTGACCTCTCCCCGCTCTATTCCGCGGTTGATGACCTCGCGGAGCATCTCGAGGGTCGGCTCGACCACACCCTTGAGGATCACCGTGTGGAAGCGCTCGGCCTGCACGCTGTCGCATTCGTGAATGACCGAGCGAAGGGCGAACCCCGGCCGGGAGTACATCGCGTCGCGCGCTCTGCGGCACAGCGCCAGGAGGTCCTCGCGCACGCTCCCGAGGTCGGGCACCGTGTCGAAGCGCGGCAGCCCGGAGCGCAGCGCGTCGGCGACCAGGTCCTCCTTGGACGCCCAGCGCCGGTAGACCGCCGCCTTGCCGGTCTGGGCGCCCGCGGCGACGCCCTCCATCGTGAGGCCGTTCCAGCCGACGGTGCCGAGTTGCTCCAGCGCGGCGTCGAGGATCGCGCGTTCGAGGACGGCACCGCGCCGCCGCGAGGACGTCTGGGCGGAGGCGGCCGCCCAGTTCGAAGCAACCATGTCGCGGGTCTCCAGTAAGCGGGTACAGCGGGTTTTCGGGGGCGGGGGAAGCGCCGCGCGGCCACAAGGGGGGACGGGACACACGACGACGCCACAAGTGAACGGTTGCGTTCACTGTCGGGGAGTCACTAACGTTGGCGCAACAGTGAACGCGGGCGTTCACTAAGTGATTCGTGGGGGACACACAGTGACAACCTCTTCTCTGATCCGAGACCAGAAGCCGGGAGCGGCCCGCCGGGAGGGGCATCCCGGCATCGCGCTCACCGTCATCGCGGCCTGCCAGCTCATGGTGGTACTCGACGCGACGATTGTGAACATCGCACTCCCGCACATTCAAGACGCGCTCAAGTTCAGCACCACCGACCTCACCTGGGTCGTCAGCGCCTACACGCTCACCTTCGGCGGCCTGCTCCTGCTCGGTGGCCGAGCCGGTGACATCCTCGGCAGGCGCCGGGTCTTCATGACCGGCATCCTGCTGTTCACCTTCGCCTCGCTGCTCGGCGGCTTCGCCCAGGAACCCTGGCAGCTGCTGGCGGCGCGCGTCCTGCAAGGTGTGGGAGGCGCGATCGCCTCGCCCACGTCGCTCGCCCTCATAACCACCACCTTCCCCGAGGGCCCGGAACGCAACCGGGCCTTCGGCGTCTTCGCGGCCGTGTCCGCGGGTGGTGGCGCCATCGGTCTGCTGGCCGGCGGCATGCTCACCGAATGGCTGGACTGGCGCTGGGTGCTCTTCGTCAACGTGCCGATCGGCGTGCTGATCGCGGTGCTCACCCCGATGTACATCAGTGAGTCCGAGCGGCACTCCGGCCGCTTCGACATCGCCGGGGCGGTGACCTCGACCGCGGGCATGGCGTCCCTCGTCTACGGCTTCATCCGCGCCGCGGACGAAGGCTGGCGGGACAGCCTGACCATCGGTTCCTTCGTGGCGGCCGTGGTACTGCTGCTGTCCTTCGCGTTCATCGAATCGCGCGCCAAGGAGCCGATCACCCCGCTGCGGATGTTCGCCGACCGCAACCGCTCGGGCACGTACGTGATCATGCTCAGCCTGGCCGCGGCGATGTTCGGCATGTTCTTCTACATCGTGCTGTTCGTCCAGAACGTGCTGGGCTACACCCCCATCGAGGCGGGTCTGGCCTTCCTGCCGGTCACGGTGGTGATCGCGCTCGGCGCGGGGATCTCGCAGCGGTTCCTGCCGGTCTTCGGACCGAAGCCGTTCATGGTCGTGGGCTCGGCGCTCGCCGCGGTCGGACTCGGCTGGCAGGCCCTCATCAGCTCCGACAGCTCCTATGCCGGCGGCGTGCTGGGGCCGATGCTGATCTTCGGCTTCGGCATGGGGCTGAACTTCGTGACGCTGACGCTGACCGCGGTCTCCGGGGTCGCCCAGCACGAGGCAGGCGCGGCGTCCGGCCTGCTCAACGCCATGCAGCAGGTGGGCGGATCGATCGGCCTGGCCATCCTGACCACGGTCTTCGGCACGGCCGGCCGGGACGAGGCGGAGAAGCAGGTGCCGGACTTCCTCACCAACGGCTCGCCGGAGCAGAAGGCCGAGTTCGCCCAGACGCAGCAGTTGCCGGCGCCGTGGGGGCACGACGTCTTGGCGCAGGGCATCTCGGCGGCCTTCATCCCGGCCGCGGCGATGGCCGTACTCGCCCTGGCCACGGCGTGGCTGGTGATCCGGGTCCGCAAGAGCGACTTGGAGGCCCTGTCCGGCTCCGCCGGTCCGGGAGTCGGCTGAGCATGCGGCCCGGCGGGGGCGGGTACTGGGAGGCGTCGGAGCCGGCTCCCGGTACCCGCCCCGTCGGCGTCCGGTCGGCAGCGCGAGCGCGCCCATGTCCCACCCCCTCGTGACTTTCCCGGCCCCGTGCGGAGCCGGCACCGCGCACAGCGGATGTCTCGACAACGCACGGACCGTCACGGAGAGTTCCCGCCGTGTACGGAGAGTCGACTAGGGGCGCGCGGCCATCCACTCGGGCAGTTCCTCGACCCGTCCCGCCCACTCGGCCGGGGGCGCGCCCGCCTCGCCGGCCGCGATCACTCCGCCCACGATCGCGCAGGTCGTGTCCACGTCCCCGCCGACCTGGGCGGTCGTCCAGAAGGCCGTCTCGTAGTCCCCGAGGGCTCGGGCGGCGGACCAGAGGGCGAAGGGCACCGTGTCGTGCGCGGTCGTACGCCTGCCGCAGCCGAGGACCGCCGCGACCGTGGCCGCGTCGCCGTAGTCCAGCATGTCCCGGGCCCGCCGGAGTCCGGCGCCCACCGCGCTCTTGGGCACCAGGGCGATCACCCCGTCGAGGAGCACGTGCGCCTTGGGCGGTCCGGCCGGGTCCGCGGCCAGTGCGGCGGCCGCGGCGACCGCCATGGCGCCGACCACCGCCTCGCGGTGCTGATGCGTGGGGTAGGCGGAGATCTCGGCCTGGTGGGTCGCCTGTTCCGGGTCGTCCGCGTACCAGGCGCCCAGCGGGGCGATGCGCATCGCGGCCCCGTTGCCCCAGGAGCCCTGGCCGTTGAACAGGGCGGCGGCCAGCTCGCGCCAGTCGCCGCCCTCGCGGACCAGCCGCAGCAGCCGGTTGACCGCGGGGCCGTAGCCGCGGTCGAAGTCGTGGTGGTGGGCGAAGGAGAGTGCCAGTACGTCCTGGTCGACGCGCTGGTGGGTGGCCAGGACGGAGACCACGGAGCAGGCCATCTCCGTGTCGTCCGTCCACTGCCAGATGCCGGGCGGCAGCTCGCGGCGCTTCAGCAGCGGATAGTTCGCGGGCACGAAGAACTGGGAGCCCAGCGCGTCGCCCACGGACAGTCCGCGCAGGCTGGACAGGGCCCGGTCCAGGCGCCCGTCAGGAGATGAATGAGCGGTCATCGCCCTGCCACTCTATCCGGTGATCCCGTACGGTTCCGGATCTCGCCAGCGTTCGAAGGGCCGGTCAAGGGTGTACTTGCCGCCCTCCCCGAGAACGAGCATCCGCATCTCGGCGTTCCCGGGGTTCGACAGGGACTCGAACTCCGCGACCGTCCAGTGGAACCACCGCATGCAGAACAGCCGCATGGCCAGTCCATGGGTCACCAGCAGCACGTTCGGCGGATGGTCGGGGTCCTCGAAGCTGCGGAAGAGGCTCTCCAGGAAGCCGCCGACCCGGTCGTACACGTCGGCGCCGGACTCACCCTGGGCGAAGCGGTAGAAGAAGTGGCCATAGGCGTCGCGATAGGCCTTCTGCAGGCGTACGTCGTCGCGGTCCTGCCAGTTGCCCCAGTCCTGCTCGCGCAGCCGGGGCTCCTCCCGTATCCGTATCAGTCCGGGGTCCAGGTGGAAGGCGCGGAGCGTCTCGTGCGTCCGGCGGTACGGGGAGACGTACACGCTGACCCGCTCGCGGCCGAAGACGTCGCGCAGCTCCTTGCCGGTCTCCTCCGCCTGCACCCGGCCCCGGTCGGTGAGGGCCAGCGCGTGGTCGGGCTCGCGCTCGTACACGGTGTCATCGACGTTTCCGGTCGATTCGCCGTGCCGGACAAGAACGATGCGCCGTGGTCGTGCCATGCCAGCACCCTAGATCGAGTCGGGCGGAACCAAGCACTCGTACGGGCGCCGTACGGCGTACGTCACACAGTTTCCACACCCCGGCGGCGGGACGGCGGGTTCGGATCTCAGATCGTCCAGGTGGGTTCCATCTGCACGATGGCCCCGGTCAGCGCCGCGATGTCGGCCTCCGTCCGGGCGCGCAGGGCGAGCCGTTCGACGCGCTCGGTGCGGTACTTGCCGTGCTCGGCCGCCGACCGCCACATGGACAGTACGAGGTACTCGTGCCCCGGAGCCTCGCCGAACAGGCCGCGGACCATGCCGGGCGAGCCGGCCATCGCGGGGTTCCAGACCTTCTCCTGCATGAGGACGTAGTGCTCGGCCCGCTCCTCGTGGACCCGGCAGAGCGCCACCCGCAGCAGGTCGGCGTCGGTGAAGCGCGGTTCGAAGCCCGTCTTCACGTCGAAGCGGTAGTCGAAGAGCCTGACCCGGGCGTCCTTGAAGGTACCCACCTGGGCGGAGGCCAGCCGGTCGTGGGAACGGGCCATGAAGGAGTCGTAGAAGGCACGGCTCTCCCAGAACGCGAAGACGTGTGCCACGTCCGGACGCCGCCGGCTCCAGCCGCCCCCTTGTCCCCGAAATCCCGGCTCCCCCGGAAGCCCCGCCCACTTCCGCTGCCCCCGCTCGAAACCGCGGCGGTCCACCACGGTGCAGCGAATCCACTTGACCAGCACCGCGCCATGGTAAGGCCAGAGAACGTGGCACCGGTCACGCTCCGGCGGACCGCTCGCCCCACTTGCGTCGCTGTGCGTGGCAGGATGGACAACCGGCCGTCACCGCTCGGCAGTTCAGGTCGCCGGGCAGGGCGGGGGACCTGGGAAGGGGAAGTCTGTGAACGGCCTCAGCAAGGGGACGGGCAAGGTCGAGATCGCGCTGCGGTGGGACCCGAGTCCGGCGGGACAGCCACCCGCCGACCTGGACCTCGTCGCCGGGACGTATCCGGCGGAGGATCCGTACGGCGATCCCTCCTACGTCGTGCACTTCGACAGCCGCTCCCCCGACGGCACCATCTATCTCAACCGGGACAGCAAGGACGGCAAGGGCTTCGGCTTCGACGAGGTCATGACGCTCGAACTGGAGCGGCTCGACGCCCGGTACGCACGCGTAGTGGTGGGCGTCGCCATACAGCAGCGTGCCGAGGACCGGACCTTCGCCGACGTGACCAACCCGGGACTGCGCATCCGGGAGGGTTACACGGACCTGGCCGCGGACGACTTCACCGGTGTCCTCGGCGCCACCGCGGCGACGGTCGCGGAGTTCGTCCGGGACGAGACCGGGGCGTGGGAGTTCCGGGCCGGGGTGCACGGCTTCGAGGAGGATCCGGCGACGTTCACCCGCGCCATGGGTGCGGCGCGCCGTTCCTGACGCCACAGGCACGAGTAAGGGGCGTCCGCCACGGCGGACGCCCCTTACGACCCGGGGCGCCAAATGGCTCGCCCACCCCGGGGCCCCGGGGGACCTCGGGTCTTCTCCCGCTCCCGAAATCATCCCCGGGCGCGCGTTGC
>NZ_JBHXNW010000034.1:72588-87643 GCF_042717365.1 Streptomyces sp. NPDC058534 | reverse complement strand
GGAGCACCGTCCTGGTCCGGTCCGTGGCGCGGGCCCTACGGGCGCCCGGCTCCGGCGGGCGGCCGTCCGTGGAACGCCGCGCGATAGGCGTACGGGGTGGTGCCGACCACCCGGCGGAACCGTTCCCGGAAGGCCGTCGGCGAGCCGAACCCCGCCTGCCGGGCGATCCGTTCGACCGAGTGGTCGCCGTTCTCCAGCAGGTACTGGGCCCGCCGCACCCGCGCCCGCAGCAGCCACTGCAGCGGAGTGGTCCCCGTCTGCTCGCGGAACCGGCGGCTGAAGGTGCGCTCGCTCATGCCCGAGCGCGCCGCCATCGCGGCGAGGGTGACCTCCCCGGCCAGGTTGTCCTCGATCCACTCCAGCAGCGGCTCCAGGTCCGAGCCGCGCCGCACGGGCGGATGCTCGTGCACGATGAACTGGGCCTGGCCGCCCTCCCGTTCCAGTGGTACGACGCACATCCGGGCGGCGTGCGCGGCGACCGCCGACCCCAGATCCCGGCGGATCATGTGCAGGCACATGTCCAGCCCGGCCGCGGCCCCGGCCGACGTGAGGATCTGCCCGTTGTCGACATAGAGGACGTCCGGCCGTACGTCGACGCGCGGGTGGCGCCGGGCCAGTTCCGCCGCGGCGATCCAGTGGGTGGTGGCGCGCAGCCCGTCCAGCAGTCCGGCCTCCGCGAGTACGAAGGCGCCCACGCACACGGACGCGATCCGCGTACCGGTGGCCGCGGCCTGCCGCAGCGCCGACAGCACGCGCTCGGAGGGCGGGCCGGACTCCTCGGAGCGACCCGGCACGATGATCGTGTCCGCGCTCTCCAGTGCCTCCAGGCCGTGTTCGACCCGCAGCGTGAGCCCCTCGGTGCGTACCTCGGGCGACTCCGCGCACAGGCTCACCCGGTACGGACTGCGCCCGTCGGGCAGCCGCGTCCAGTCGAACGCCTGCATGGGTGCCGCCATGTCGAACGGCACCACGTCGTCGAGGACCAGGATCGCCACGGAGTGCATGGCCGCCACCCCAGGCGGATTCCCGCCGGACACAGAACCCCGCGTCAGGCCCCGTGGGCCCGCTCGCGCCGCCGGAAACGGCCGGTTGGAGGCGTTGGCGAGAATCCGTTGGAAGCTGTCGTTTCAGCCGCTGTGCGATCAACCGTCCGCTTCCTGGCGTGGCTTTCCAGCACCGCATCGACCGATCCTGCCTCCGGAGCCCCGACCGATGACCAAGATTCTGCTGTCCCTCCACGTCCTGGCCGCCATCATCGCAGTCGGGCCCGTCACCGTCGCGGCCAGCATGTACCCGGCGGCCGTCCGGAAGGTGCCGGTGGCCCTGCCCGAGGGGCGGGGGTGGGGGCGGGGGCGGGGGCCGGGGAGGCGGCCGGCCCCGGTGACGTGAGCACCGTCCGGCTGCTGCACCACATCTGCCGGGTCTACGCCGGACTCGGCATCGCGGTGCCGGTCCTCGGCTTCGCCACCGCGGCCGCCATGGGCGTCCTCGGCGACGCGTGGCTGATCGCGTCCATCACGCTCACCGCGGCCGCCGCCGGCCTCCTGATCGCCTTCGTGCTGCCCCACCAGGAGGAACTGCTGGAGGAACTGACCGACCGACGGCCCGTGGAACACGCCCGCACGGCCCGGCTCGCCATGTTCACCGGCCTGTTCAACCTGCTGTGGGCCACGGTGACCGTCCTCATGATCGTCCGGCCCGGATCCACGACCGGCGCCTGAGCCGCTGTCACCTCCTGGGTGGAATGCGCACCCCCGGGTGGAGGGGCGCCTAGAATGCTCAGTCGCGCCCCCGTACGGGGGGCGGACGACACGAAAGGCGCGTTGACGGGTGTTCCAGGATTCCCCCATCTACGACCGACTCGTCGCCGAACGCGGTGACGTTCCCGAGCAGGTGCGACGGGACGCCGAGCGCGTGAGCAGGGAGCTGGAGGTGGTCATGCGCCCGCTGCACGCGCCCGGCCACCTGCCCGGCCCCGGGCGGCAGCCGTCCCCGGGCGCCGGCTGGCAGCGCACCGCCCTGCTGCCCCGCCCGCGCCCGCACTGACGGGCGCCGCCGCGGCGGCACCGCCCGGACCTCACCCCACGGCCGTCGTACCCGGGCCGTCCGCGTCCACCACGTCCTCCGCGCCCGGCCGCGCCAGCCACTCGGCGATGGTGCGGGCGATCGGCTGGCCCGTGTCCACCTCGACGAAGCCGAACTGCCCCGACTGGTTGCACTCCAGGAACCACCAGGTGCCGTCGCCGTCCTCGGCGAAGTCGAGGGCCCCGTAGGCGAGTCCCGCCGCGCGGAGATAGGCGCGGACCGTCTCGGCGACCCGCGGCGGCACCTCCACCGGCCGCCAGGGCTCGCCGGACTCCGCGAAGCGGACGTCCACCTCGGCCGTGTCCGGTTCCGCCAGGGCACTCTTCCGGGCCGCCAGCAACTCCTCGCCGACGGCGGTCAGCCGGATGTCGGCACGCTTGGCGACCCGGCGTTGCAGCAGCGTCGGACCGTGCGCCACGGCGGCGAAGTCGGCCTCGGGCGGAACCCGGCTGGTCGGCACCGCCAGGGGCGGATCCTGGGGGTGCGCGCCCGAGACGGGCTTGACCACCAGGTCCGGATAGCGGCCGGCGAACTCGCGTGCCGCCCGCGGAAAGGTCGTGATCAGCGTGGCCGGCACGGGCAGCCCGCACCGCTGGGCCAGACGCAGCTGCCAGGGCTTGTAGCGCGCCCGGTGCGCCGCGTCCGGCTGGTTCATCCAGCGCGCCCCGCTGCCGCGGAGCATGCCGTACAGCGCCTGACCGGCCTCCTCGGTCAGCCACGCGGACGGCTCGGCGGCCCGGGTGGCCGCGCCGCCCGGCCTGCGTACCCAGACGGACCGCAGCCCGCCGATGCTCACCAGACGGCCGCCCGAGGACAGATGGCCCCGGAAGGAGCCGTGCACGAACTCGCCGGAGAGCGCGACGGAATCGGTCAGATCCGCGGGGTCCAGGCGGACCACCGGTACCCCCGACGCGTTCAGGTGCACCACCACCATGTCCGCGGTGACGTCCTCTTCACTGGTCAGAATCAACACGGTCATTCTTGGCGGTCCGTGTTCAGTCGTCGAAGTGAGTCTTCGACCCCGCGGTGGAGGTCGTGGTCCCCAGCTCTCTCAGCAGCGCGTGGTCGCAGGCGGCGACCCGCCCGTCCAACAGCACGTTCAACTGCAGCCCGGAGTCGTAGACGTACGGAGTGATGGCTTCCAACTCCACTGCGGGCCGTGCGTAGTTGAGCGCGAACGGTTGCATCGTCTCTCCCTAGTCGGTGCTGCGCCGATCAGTTGACGACCCCATTGCGCCGTCTCCTGGTCCGCCGACTTCCTTCGGCTTCCAGAGACTTATACGAGTCGAACGGGTGATTGGTTTCCTTACGCTGCGTAATTACCGGGCGAGCCGGTGCCCTGTCGTCGGTCCGTGCCGCCCCGCCGGCCGCCGAGAGAGCCGCGTGTGGAACGCAGGGCGAGGAGCAGTACGCCGATGTCGTCCAGGTAGACCGGGTCGGGCACCAGGTCCGCGGGGAGCACCAAATAGAGGACGGCGCCCCAGAAGACCCAGCGCGGACCCGTGGGGAGACCGGCTCGTCGGAGGTCCCGTCGGGTGCGGACCAGCCGCACCAGGACGGCCACCGCCGCCGCGAGGACCAGCGCCGCGAGCAGCGCCGCCACCAAGATCACCACTGTCGTCGGGTCCACCGGTCCCCTCCTTCGGGCGCGCGACGCGCACCCACTCTCCCGGATGCCCGTTCGGGGCCGCGGCAAGACCGGTGTGTGACGTCTCTCATCCCTGTGGCCCACCCGGAGTGGCACCGCGCGCCGGTCCTGCCTAGTAATGGGCAGCACACAGCGCGAGTCGCATGTCGGGGACGCAGGGCGGCCGCACCCCCCCCACCACACGGAGGGACCATGACCACCGGTTCTTCATCACCGCGTTCGCCCGAATACGCCATATCCGCACTGGACCTGCCCACCGGGGAGACGACGACGGGCACAGGCACGGCGCGTCCACCCGGCGGGGCTCCCGGCGCCCGGAACTCCTCCGTCCGGAACTCCTCCGTCCGGGACGCGGACGTCTGGGAATCAGACCCCGACGACCCGCACGCCGACGACACGCAGGAGCGCGCCTACGGCGACCCCGTCGGCGACCTCGTGCGTGCCGCCGTGGCCGACCGTCCGCTGGACGACGTCGTCGACCTGATCACCACGCTGGAGCGGTCCCCGCAGTACGCGCAGGCCACGGTCGACGCGCTCCGCGCGGTCGGCGTCAACCGGTCCGTGGAGGACGTGACCCGGCTGGTCGGCCTGCTGACCCGGCCGCCGCGCCACCCGGACAGCGCCGACGAGGCGATTCGGGCCGCCGCCGAATGCCGCTCGGTGGAGGACGTGACCCGGCTGATGGCACTGCTGCACCGCACGCCCCTGGAGCCGCACTGCGGCCAGGAGGCCGTACGGGCCGCTGCCACCGGCCGGCCCGTCGATGAACTGGTCGATCTGATCGGCCGCCTGGCCGAGGACGGACACGAACGCCCGGAGCGGCCCGACGCACGGCAGTTGCGGGCGGCCCAGGACGCGAACGGCGAGGACGACGGGCGCGAGGACCACGGGCGCCGGCCCGCCGACCGTCCGGCACGACGTTCCGGCCTTTTCGCCGCGGCGGACCGCCGTGGCCGAGAACGCCGCAGGACACCGCGCCCGGCCCGCCGGGACCGCGACCGCGAGTCCGGCGACCGCGCCCGCCGGCAGGACCGCGCCGCCCGCCGGCCCGCCCGCGGCCCGGCCTGGCCCGCCTGGCTCACCGTCGCCGTCCTGGCCGGTTGCGGCGTGGCCTTCTTCCCCCTGCACCGCGCCGACGCCTCGGCCCGCGCCTACGGCGTCGCCCTCGGCCTGTCGGCCCTCTGCCTGGTGCTGGCCCTGCTGCTGACGGTGCGGCCCGCCGTGGCGCTGCTCGCCGCGGCGGTCGCGGGACCGGCGGCGCTGGCCGCGGCCAAGCTCTACGGCAGCGCGACCCCGTTGTCCCCGGTGTCCCGGGCCGCGGACCTGACGCTGGCGCCCACCTGGGTCTCGGTGGTGGCCGCCGTGGCGGCAGCGCTCGTCGCGCTGACCGCCCTGTGCGTACGGGTGGCCTCGCGGGGCACCGCCCGCCGCCGCCGGCCGCCCCGCCGGATCGCTGCGGCGAGCGCCACGGACTGAGCGTTCCCCGTGCACCTCGTGGTCTGCGCGGGGAGGAAGCCTCCGGCACGGGACCGCGTGTGTGCTCAGCCCCCTGCGTGCGGGTGGCCTCGCAGGACACTCGCCCGGCGGCGCGGGCCGGATCCGTGCGGCGGGCGCCGGGGGGCTGAGCGTTCCCCGTGCACCACGTGGTCCGTGCCGAGGAACACCCGGCGCGGACCGCGTGCCGTGCTCAGACCCCCAGCATGCCTGCCGGATGCTCGTGTTCGAGGAGGGCGGTGAGTACCCGGTCCGGGGTGAGGGGGAGTTCGCGGAAGCGGATGCCGGTGGCGTGGTGGACGGCGTTGCCGATGGCCGCGGCCGTGCCGACGATGCCGATCTCGCCGATTCCCTTGCTGCCCATGGGGTTCAGGTGGTCGTCGGTCTCCTCGACCCAGTACGCCTCCGGGGCCACCACGTCCGCGTGTGCCGGCACGTGGTACGACGCCAGGTCGGACTGGGTGAAGTCGCCGAACGCCGGGTCCATCGTGCTGTCCTCGGTCAGCGCCATGCCCAGGCCCATCGTCATGCCCCCGATGAACTGGGAGCGGGCCGTACGGGCGTTGAGGATGCGCCCCGCGGCGAAGACGCCCAGCAGCCGCGTCACCCGTACCTCGCCGGAGACCGTGTCGACGGTGACCTCCGCGAAGTGCGCGCCGAACGCGTGCCGCGCGTACGCACTCTTGGCGTCGGCGGTACCCGAGGTGTCGGCCTCGGCCACCAGGCCCTCCTCGGGCAGCGGCTCGGAGCGCCCGGCCAGCAGACCGGTCAGCCGGACGCAGGCCGCGTGCACCGCCGACCCCCAGGACGCGGTGCCCGAGGAACCGCCGGCCACCGAGCCGAAGCCGATGTCGCTGTCGGCGATCTCCACCCGGACTCCGTCCAGCGGGGCGCCGAGGGCGTCGGCCGCGATCTGCGCGAGCACCGTCCGGGCACCCGTGCCGATGTCGGTGGCGTTGACCCGTACCAGGAAGCTGCCCCCGGGCAGTGCCCGCGCCGACGCCACGCCGGGTCCCACCAGGACCGGATAGGTGGCCGAGGCCACTCCGCTGCCGATCAGCAGGGGACCGGCTGTGCGGGAACGCGGGCGCGGGTCGCGCCCTTCCCAGCCGAAGCGCCGGGCGCCCTCGCGCAGACACTCCACCAGATGCCTGCTGCTGAAGGGCTTCCCGCTCTCGGGCTCGGTCTCCGGTTCGTTGCGGATCCTCAGTTCCACCGGGTCGACGCCGAGTTCGACGGCCAGTTCGTCCATGGCCGATTCGAGGGCGTACATGCCGGGACATTCGCCGGGCGCGCGCATCCAGGACGGTGTGGGCACGTCCAGCGACGCGACCCGGTGGAGCGTGCGCATCGTCGGAGCGGCGTACATCACGCGCGCGGGGACCGCCGCCTGCTCGACGAACTCCTTCACCCGCGAGGTGTACGTGGTCACCTCGTGCGTCAGGGAGGTGAGCCGGCCGTCGGCGTCGGCGCCGAGACGCAGCCGGTGCAGCGTCGGCGCGCGGTGCCCGACGACCGCGGCCAGGTAGCGGCGCGGCAGCGCGACGGTCACCGCACGGCCGGTCTCCCGCGCCGCCATCGCGGCGAGCACCAC
This sequence comes from Streptomyces sp. NPDC058534, assembly GCF_042717365.1. NCBI lineage: Bacteria > Bacillati > Actinomycetota > Actinomycetes > Kitasatosporales > Streptomycetaceae > Streptomyces > Streptomyces sp. NPDC058534. The sequence goes on along the minus strand of NZ_JBHXNW010000034.1, from coordinate 80,822 downwards.
GTCGGGGCGCGGCGTGCCCTTCGACCCGAAGCCGCCGCCCACGTGCTCCGCGCGCACCGTGATCCGGTCCTCCGGCATCTCGAACATCCGGGCGAGTTCGGCGCGTACGGCCGAGGTGCCCTGGCTGGAGGTGTGCACCGTCAGCCGGTCGCCGTCCCACCGCGCGGTGCTGGCGTGCGGTTCCATCGGGTGGTTGTGCAGCGGCGGCACCCGGTAGTCCACGTCGAGCCGGGTCGCCGAGGAGGCGAAGGCGCCGTCGGGGTCGCCCAGTTCGGTGACGGCCGGGTACCCGCCGTTGGCCGACTCGGGGACGTACGCCTCCGGGTGCGAGGCGGTGAGCGTCACGTCGTGGCCCTCCGCCTCGTACGTGACGCGGACGGCGGCGGCACCCGCACGCGCCGCCTCCAGCGTCTCGGCCACCACCAGGCCCACGAACCAGCCCCGGTGCGGCACCCGCGGGCTCTGGAGCACGGCCAGCACGGGGTCGTCGGGGTCCCCGAGGCGGGGGGCGTTCTCGTGCGTGAGCACCGCGAGCACGCCGGGCAGCGCGAGCGCGGGGGCGGTGTCGACGGCGGTCACCCGGCCCCGGGCGACCGTCGCCGGTACGGGCCAGGCCTGGGCGCGGCCCGGGGAGTCGTACTCGGCGGCGTACCGGGCGGTGCCGGTGACCTTCTCCCGCCCCTCCCGGCGCTCCGCGGGAGCGCCCAGGACGGTCTCGGTGGCGGTCATGGAGTTCTCCTCGGGGACGCCGGGTTCAGGTCGTGACCGGCGGGGCGAGCCGGCCCAGTACGTCGAGGGCGAGCCGACGGGCCAGCGGCACCTTGTAGGCGTTGTCCCGCAGCGGCTCGGCGGCGGCCAGCTCCAGGTCGACGGCGCGCTCGAAGGCCGCCGTCGTGGGGGCGGCGCCGGTCAGCGCGTCCTCGGCCCGCCGCGCGCGCCAGGGCCGGTGGGCCAGCGCCCCGAAGGCGATCCCGGCCCGCTCCACCACCCCGTCGGTGATGTGCAGCACGACGGCGACGGAGGCCAGCGCGAAGGCGTACGACGCCCGGTCGCGGGCCTTGCGGTACGCCGAGGGCAGACCGGCCGTGGCGGAGGGCAGGACCACGCCGGTGATCAGCTCGCCGGCGCGGATCTCCGTGTCCCGCTCCGGGTGCATGCCCGGCAGCCGGTGGAAGTCGGCGGCGGGCACGCTCCGGGTGCCCTCCGGGCCGCTCAGCTCCACGCGCGCGTCGAGGGCGGCCAGCGCCACCGCCATGTCCGAGGGGTTGGTGGCGATGCACTGGTCGGAGTATCCGAGCACCGCGTGGTCGCGGTGCACCCCCTTGAGGGCGCCGCACCCGGTGCCGGGCTCCCGCTTGTTGCAGGGCTTGGAGGGGTCCTGGAAGTACGGGCAGCGGGTGCGCTGGAGCAGGTTCCCGCCCGTGGTCGCGGCGTTGCGCAACTGCCCCGAGGCGCCCGCCAGCAGCGCCTGCGACAGCGCGGGGTAGCGGTCGCGGACGACGGGGTGGGCGGCGAGGTCGCTGTTGCGGACCGTCGCCCCGACCCGCAGCGCGCCGTCGGGCAGCTCCTCCACCGTGTCCAGCGGCAGCCGGGTGACGTCGACGAGGGCGGTGGGCGTCTCCACGCCGAGCTTCATCAGGTCGACGAGGTTGGTGCCGCCGCCGAGGTAGCGGGCGCCGGGGTGGGCCGCGAACGCGTCGGTGGCCTCGTCGACGCTGTCGGCGCGTACGTACGCGAAGGGCTTCACGGGATCACGTCCTCGACCGCGTCGGCGATCCGCGGATACGCGCCGCAGCGGCACAGGTTGCCGCTCATCCGCTCCCGGATCTCCTCCCGGCCCAGCGCGACGGGCTCGCCGGAGGGCGTCGTGGGGTCGGTGACGTGGGACGGGTGCCCGGCCGCGGCTTCGGCGAGCACGCCGACCGCCGAGCAGATCTGGCCCGGGGTGCAGTACCCGCACTGGAAGGCGTCGCGGTCCAGGAAGGCCCGCTGCATCGGGTGCAGCTCCTCGCCGTCCCCCGCGAGGCCCTCGATGGTGATGATCTCGCAGCCGTCCAGGGCGACCGCGAGGAGCAGGCAGCCGTTCATGCGCCGGCCGTCCACCAGGACCGTGCAGGCGCCGCACTGTCCGTGGTCGCAGCCCTTCTTGGCGCCCGCGAGCCCCAGATCCTCCCGCAGGAGGTCCAGCAGGACGCGGCGGTGGTCGACGGTGAGGGTGTGCGGTTTGCCGTTGACGCGGAGCGTGGTCTGCGAGCGGGCGGACTCCGGGGGGCGGGAATCGGGGGCGCTCTCGTGCTGGCTGTCCATGGCGTCGGTGACCTTCCGGGACGGGCCCTGCTGCTGTGGCCGTCCGCGTATCCACCTGACGCCGGATGACACGTGAGGGTGCCCTCAGTCGGTCGTCCCGCTCGGTGGGCCGGGCGTGTCCCGGCTCTCCGGCTCCGGCCGCGTCTCCGGTCGCGTCTGCGGCCGTGGCGGACGGGCGGAGCCCCTGAACCGCTCCAGCGTGCGGGTCAGACCCCGCAGCGGGGACGTCGGGGACGTTTCGGCGGGCGGCGGTGCGGCCGGCGCCGCCCCGGCGGACTCCCGGTACCCGGCCAGGGCCTCGGCCGCGCGTTCGGCCGCCTCCCGGTACAGGTCCCGGGACTGCGTCATGGCCTCCAGCGCCTCGGCGTACATGGCCACCAGCCTGCGCTCGCGCTCCAGCTCCTCCTGGAGGGTCAGCAGCCGCCACTCCTCCCGCAGCGAGGCGAGGTCCGCCACCGCGTCGTCGGGCAGCGGCCTGTCCAGCGCGGCGAAGGACGTCACCGCCGCGATCAGCCCGGTGGGCTCGGAGCCGTCCAGGAAGACCGTGCGGACGGAGAACGCGTCGGCGTCGTAGTCGGCCGGGGCCGGGGTGCCGGGCAGCACCACGGCGCCGCCGCGCGGCACCTGGACGCCGAAGTCCTCCAGCGCCCAGTTCACGACCCGCAGCTGCTGCGGCGCGGCGCGGTGCTCGACCACCCGGTGCCGCAGCCCGGGCGGCAGCCGCCGGGCCAGCGGCACCCGGCCGCGGTGGTCGGTGCTCATCGCCTCGTGCACGACGACATGGATGTTCCAGGGGCTGCGCCCGGACTCCTTGATCAGCCGGCGTACGGCCTTGTCGTCGTCCGGCAGCGCGTTGATGCCCCGCAGCCGCAGTCCCGTGGCGGCGTCCCGGTCCCAGGTGACGTCCGGGTCGTCGGGCCAGAACATGGTGGCGGGGGAGGGCCACTCGGAATCCCAGGCCTCCTCTGCCTCGGCCAGCAGCGTCCACTCCTGACGGCCCGCCGAGCCGGGCTCCAGGATCAGTCTGGCCCGTACGGTCACGGCCTCGGCAACCTTCCAGCGCGCCTCGAAGACGCGGCGGCCGGGGAGCCCGTCGGCCGGCGTCGGCGTCTCGTCGGGAGGCTCCAGGAAGTCGTCGAGGACGAGGTCCTTCTTCAGCCGCTCCAGCGTGTGCCGGACGGTGTCCTCGGCCGCGGAGCCGACGTGGCGGCCGCGGGCGGCCCACAGCGTGGGCGGAGTCGTGGGGCGGGCGCTGGGAGAGGGTGGCATGGGTCCATCGGGAAGCAGGGACACGGACGTAGGCAAGTATCGACGCCGCAGGTCGGCGGAGACGATCCGGGGGTCCGCCGACCGGGCGGGCCGCGGCGTGGTGCGGGGTGCGGCCGGTGGGGCGGGGGTGGGTGGTGGGCGAGGGTGGGCAGGAGTACCGCGACCGACCGTACGGCACGAGCAGGAGCGACCCGATGAACCTCGACCTCGGCGGACGAACCGCACTGGTGACCGGATCCTCGCAGGGCATCGGTGCGGCGATCGCCGCCGGCCTGGCCCGGGCCGGCGCCACCGTGGGCGTCAACGGGCGTGACGCGGGCCGTCTGGAGGAGGGCGTCGCGAAACTGCGGGCCGAGGTGCCGGACGGCGTGTTCGTGCCGGTCGTGGCCGACCTCGGCACCGAGGAGGGCGCCCGGCGGGCCATGGAGGTGCTGCCCGACGTCGACATCCTGGTGAACAACCTCGGTGTCTTCGGCGCCGTGCCCGCGCTGGAGATCAGCGACGACGAGTGGCGGCGCTACTTCGAGATCAACGTCCTCGCGGGCGTCCGGCTGACGCGGGCCCACCTCCCCCGGATGAGGGAACGGGGCTGGGGCCGGGTGCTGTACATCGCGAGTGACTCGGCCGTAGTCGTCCCCGCCGAGATGATCCACTACGGCGTGTCCAAGACGGCCCTGCTGGGGGTCGGCCGCGGCTTCGCCAAGGAGGCCGCGGGCAGCGGTGTCACGGTGAACTGCGTCATCGCGGGCCCCACCCACACGGAGGGAGTCGAGGACTTCGTGTACCAACTGGTCGACCGGGAGCTGCCCTGGGACGAGGCGCAGCGCGTCTTCATGCGCGAGCACCGCCCGCAGTCCCTGCTCCAGCGGCTGATCGAACCGGAGGAGATCGCCAACCTCGTGGTCTACCTCAGCTCGCCCCTGGCCTCCGCCACCACGGGCGCCGCCGTCCGCGTCGACGGCGGCTACGTCGACTCGATCCTTCCCTAGGGACGCGCGCCTCACTGCCCCGGAGCCGCCTGCCGATGGTCCGTGTCGTCCCAGGCCCTGGTGTCGCGCGGCTCCACGTAGGGCTCCTCCTCGGGCGGGTGGCCGCCGTCGATGACCCGCTGCCGGGCCAGTTCGGCGTCGAACTCCAGGCCGAGCAGGATGGCCAGGTTCGTCACCCACAGCCACACCAGGAAGACGATGACACCGGCCAGGGTGCCGTACGTCTTGTTGTACGAACCGAAGTTGGCCACGTAGAAGGCGAACCCGGCGGAGGCGGCCAGCCAGATCAGCAGCGCGATCACGCTGCCCGGTGAGACCCACTTGAAGCCCTTGACCCGGGCGTTCGGTGTGGCCCAGTACAGGATCGCGATCATGAAGGTGACGAGCAGGACCAGTACCGGCCACTTGGCGATGGACCACACGGTCAGCGCGGTGTCGCCGATGCCGAGCGCGGTGCCCACCTGCTGGGCCAGAGAGCCGGTGAACACGACGATGAGCGCGCTGACCACGGCCAGCACCAGCAGCACCACGGTCAGGGCCACCCGCAGCGGCAGCACCTTCCACATCGGGCGCCCCTCGGGCACGTCGTAGACCGCGTTCGCCGAGCGGATGAACGCGGCCACGTAGCCGGACGCCGACCAGACGGCGCCCACCAGCCCGGCCACCGCCAGTACGGAGCCGAGCCCCGCGCGGGCCTGCAACTGCTTCACCGCGTCGGTGACGATGTCCCGCACGGAACCGGGTGTGAGCTGCTGGATGTTCTCCAGGACCTCCTGGGTGGCGGAGGGCCCGGCGACGCCGAGCAGGGAGACCAGCACCAGCAGGGCCGGGAAGAGGGACAGCACGCTGTAATAGGTCAGGGCCGCGGCGCGGTCGGTGAGTTCGTCGTCCTGGAACTCGGCGACCACCCGCCGCAGCAGCGCGGTCCAGGAGCGCCCCGGCAGTTCGGCCGGGGAGCCGGGGGCGGCGCGCTCGGTGGCGGCGTCCGGACCGTAGTCCTCGGGCGCCGTCTCGTCCGGCGTCCCGTCCGCTCGGTCGTCCTGGGGATGCTTTCGGCTGTGGGGCAGGTGCAGTCGGGCCATGAGGGTGCGGGTTGCCCGTCCCGGCCGGGGCACGCCCGCCGCATGCCTACCGACGCGCGCCGGGTGTGCGGCGGGCACCCGGGACGGCGCCGGTTCACCCGTGGCAGGCAGGGCCCCGACGTCCCCACAATGGGCCCCGCGGGCCGGTTCGCCCACCATCCGCATCGGGGCGGGCCTGCCCGCGCCACCCCTCACCGGCACGCACTCACCGGCCGCCGTCGGGACCGAAATACCGCAGTATGCCGGAGCGCGCGCACGTTCCTCTGGAAAATGCCAAAGCGCTCACCAGATGCGTGCACTTTCCGTAGTCTCTGCGTCACGTTCGCGGTACAGCCGTGCAGGGGGAGGGGATCCGGCGTGCCCGGAATCGACGAGAGTCTGCTGGAAGCCATGCGACTGCCCGGCGCGCGGGGCGCGTCGCTGGCCGACTGGATCAGCGGTCTCGCCCTGGGCGCCGTCGGCGAGGCACCGGGCGGCGACTGGGAGGCCACGGCGGCGGAGACCGCCGAACTGGCCCGGCACGTCGCCGAGAGCGGCTCCCTGGCGGCGGCCGGCGGGACCGGTGCCGCCGTCGACCCGGGGAAGGCGCCCCCGGTGGAGGACCTGATCGCCACCACCGCCGACGCCTACCACCTGATCAGGTTCGTCAGCACCCCGTTCGACAGCACCGTCTTCCTCCACCTCTGGCTGGGCCGCGACGACGGAAACCTCGCCCTGGCCCGCATCCGGCTCGCCGAGATGGCGGACCGGCTGGTGCTCGGATGACCAGAGTGACGACCACCTGGGCCACGCAGGAGACGACGTCGGCCGCCCTCGGCGCGCTGGCCGCCGAAGGGGCGACCGGCGCGCTCTCGGGCGAGCGGGGCATCGTCTACCTCTCGGCCGGCCGGGTCGTGCACGTCGAGTCGGCCTTCACCCCGGACCTCGGCGCGCTGCTCACCCGCAGCGGCGCCGTCCCGTCCGACGGCTGGTGGGACGCGGTCGACCGGGGCGGGGCGCAACACCGGGTGGGCCACCGGCTCGTGGACAGCGGGCGGCTCGCGGCCGGCGCGCTGGAGGTCTGCCACCTGGGCGCGCTGTTCGACGCCGCGTACTTCGTCCTCGCCCACGACACACGCGCGCACCGCTTCCGGCCCGGCGCGGTGCACCGGCTCGGCGCGGTCCGCTCCGTGCCGGTCGACGCGGTCGTCCGCGAGTCCGGACGCCGGCGCGCCCTGCTGGACCGCATCTGGCCGGACCCCGCCATCGACACCGTCCCCCTGACCCGGGTGCCGGGCGCCGGCCGTGCCGGCCTGCCGGTGCGGCGCGGCCGGACCCTGACGCAGGTCGACGGCGTGCGTACCGCCGCGCAGATCGCCTCGTCGCTCGCCTGCCGGACGTACCACACCCTCGTCGAACTGCGCCGCCTGGCCGCCGACGGCCTCGTCGTCGCCGCCCCGCCCGTCGCCCCGCCCCTCGCACCGGGTCCCGAGCCGGCCGGCACCGTGTGGGACGACCCGGACACCGCCCTGCTGCGACGGCTCCGAGACGCCCTGGAGGCCCTGTGATCCGCGCGCGCCGTCAGCGTGCCGAAAGGAGACTGCTCATGGCCGTCGAGAGCGACGTCCTGGACGAACTGCACCGACTGCGCAACCGTGTGCCCCAGTTGACCGGGTCACTCGCGGCCACCGTGGACGGACTGGTCCTCGCCCACGACGCGCCCGGCACCGAACCCGAGGGCCTCGCCGCGCTCACCGCCGCAGCCCTCGGCGTCGCGCACCGCATGGCCGAGGCCACCTCGCGCGGCGGCTTCCGCGAACTGCTGCTGCGCGGGGCCGACGGCTATGTCGCCACCTACGCGGCCGGTCCCGCCGCCGTGCTCACCCTGCTCGCCGACGGCCGGGTCAACGTGGGCCGGCTGCACCTGGAGGGACGGCGCAGCGGCGCCCGCATCGGGGAGCTGGTCGCCGCCCACATCGGCCACGACCGCGGCCGTGCCCCGGCCGCCGCGGAACCCGCCCCGACGCCCGCCGCGGACACCGCCCGGCCCATCGGCACCCTGCCGGTGCGCACCCCGCAACGCCCCGCACACCGACCGACCCCCCAGGCCGGCGGCCACCGCCGGCCGACCTGACCACCGATCGCGTACCGATCACGACCGGAAAGGAACCACCATGGCCAACCTGGAGACCTCGCTCAAGGAATGCCTCAGCTCCATCGACGGAGCGTCCGCCGCCGCGCTGGTCGACTACACCAGCGGCATGGCGCTCGGCACGCTGGGCGGGACCAAGGAGTTCAACCTGGAGGTCGCCGCCGCGGGGAACACCGACGTCGTACGGGCCAAACTGCGCACCATGGAACACCTCGGCCTGAAGGAGGAGATCGAGGACATCCTGATCACCCTGAACACCCAATACCACATGATCCGCCTGCTCAGGGGGCGCGGCGGCAACGGGCTGTTCCTGTACCTGGTGCTGGACGCGAGCCGCGCGAACCTCGCGATGGCCCGCCACCAACTGCGCCGGATCGAGAACGAGCTGGAGGTCTGACGGCCGCGGGGGGGGGGGGGGGGCGCGCCGCCGCCCGGCCCCCCGGCCCGGCCGGCGCC
>NZ_JBHXNW010000034.1:60831-72578 GCF_042717365.1 Streptomyces sp. NPDC058534 | reverse complement strand
GCGGGAGACTCCCCGCCGGGCCCGCGGCCGGGCCGAAGCGGCCCGGGCACGACGGATCAGGCGCCGCTCTCGCGGAGCATGTCCTCGCGCTCGACGAGCTTCACGCGCTCGCGCCCGAACGGCACGCCCAGCGCCTTCTCCGCGGCGTCCAGGCGGTACCAGCCGTCCCAGGTGGTGAAGCGGACGTTCCGCTCGGCCAGGAAGGCGTCCACGGCCTCCGGGGCGGGCGAGGCGGGCGTCTGGAGACGGCCGTTCGCGTAGTCGTCCAGCAGGTTGGACACCGTCTCGTTGGCGTCGCCCTTGGTGTGGCCGATGAGGCCGACCGGGCCGCGCCGGATCCAGCCGGTGACATACGTCGACTGCAGGTGCTCGCCGGACTCCTGGACGACTCGGCCGCCCTGGTCCGGGACCGTGCCGGAGTCGATGTCCCAGGGCAGCTTGGGCAGTTGGTCGGACAGGTAGCCGACCGCCCGGTAGACCGCCTGGACGTCCCAGTCCTTGAACTCGCCGGTGCCCTTGACGTTGCCGGTGCCGTCCAGCGCGGTGCGCTCGGTGCGCAGGCCGACGACCCTGCCGTCCTCGCCGAGGATCTCGGAGGGGGACTCGAAGAAGTGCAGGAACAGCTTGTGCGGCCGGTCCCCGACGTCGCGGATCGCCCAGTTCTCCAGGGTCTTGGCGACCATGTCGGCCTGCTTGTTGCCGCGCCGGGTCGCGATCGAGCCGTCGTCGTAGTCGATGTCCTCGGGGTCGACGATGACCTCGATGTTGGGGGAGTGGTCCAGCTCCCGCAGCTCCAACGGGCTGAACTTCGCCTGCGCCGGGCCGCGGCGGCCGAAGACGTGGACCTCCAGCGCCTTGTTGGCCTTCAGACCCTCGTGGACGTTCTGCGGGATCTCGGTCGGCAGCAGCTCGTCCGCGGTCTTGGCCAGGACGCGCGCGATGTCCAGGGCGACGTTGCCGACACCGAGGACGGCGACCTTCTCCGCCTCCAGCGGCCAGGTGCGCGGGTAGTCGGGGTGGCCGTCGTACCAGGCGACGAAGTCGGCGGCGCCGTAGGAGCCGTCGAGGTCGTGGCCGGGGACCGACAGGTCACGGTCGGCCGTGGCACCCGTGGCGAAGATCACACCGTCGTAGAAGGCGCGCAGATCGTCCAGGCTGACGTCGCTCGGGTAGTTCACGTTGCCGAAGAGACGGATCTGCGGCTTGTCGAGCACCTGGTGCAGGGCGGTGATGATGCCCTTGATCCGCGGGTGGTCGGGCGCGACGCCGTAACGGATGAGTCCGAACGGGGCGGGCATGCGCTCGAAGATGTCGATGGAAACGCCGGGGTCGGCGGCCACCTCGGACTTGAGCAGAGCGTCGGCGGCGTAGATTCCGGCGGGGCCGGATCCGACGATGGCTACCCGCAGAGGGCGGGGCATGTTCAGGTTCCCTTCGAGCGGTAACAGATCGACTCTCCGGGAAGCCTAAGCTAAGGCAAGCCTAAGTCGGTACGCGGGTCCGGCCTATGAGCCCATAAGAGCAGCTTATGGGATCTCATGGCCGGGCTTTGCACCCGGGTTTGAACCCCCCGTCACGGGTGACGCATGCGTGGGGCGCCGGTGATCGCGCCCCGTGCCGCCTCACGAGGGGAGTCCGCGTGCAGCGTCCGGACGGCAGCTCGGATCCGAACCGGTGGCGAGCCCTCTGGGTCACGCTGGTCGCCGGTTTCATGACGCTGCTGGACGTGACGATCGTCGCCGTCGCCCTGCCGTCCATGCAGCAGGGGCTGCACGCCTCGGCGGCGGAAGTGCAGTGGGTCGTCTCCGGCTACGCGCTCGCCTTCGCCCTGACCCTGGTGACGGCCGGCCGGATCGGCGACGCGTTCGGCAGGCGCCGCGTCTTCCTGGGCGCCCTGGCCGCCTTCGTGCTCTTCAGCGCCGCGGCCGGGGCCGCCCCCGGCATCGGGCTGCTGGTGCTCGCCCGGATCTTCCAGGGGGTCGCCGCGGGCAGCCTCGCCCCGCAGAACTCGGCGCTGATCCAGCAGCTCTTCCAGGGCGCGGAACGCGGACGCGCCTTCGGGCTCTTCGGCGCCACCGTCGGTGTCTCCAGCGCCGTGGGACCGGTCGTCGGCGGAGTGATCCTGGCCCTGGCCGGCCCCGAGGGCTGGCGGTGGATCTTCTACGTGAACGTGCCGGTCGGCGTGGTCGCGCTGGTGCTCGGCTTCCGCCTGCTGCCCCGGGTGGCCCCCGGCGGCCCCGGACGGCTGGACCCGGTGGGCGTGGCGCTCCTCGGTACCGGGATCCTCGCCCTGATGCTGCCGCTGGTCCTCGCCGAGTCCGGCGGCCTGGCCAGGGTGTGGTGGCTGTTCCCGGCGGGAGCCGCCGTCCTGGTCGCCTTCGCGTGCTGGGAGCGCCGGATCGCCCGCCGCGGCGGGCAGCCGCTGCTGGAACCTGGCCTGCTCACCGAGACCCGCGGCTACGCCACCGGCGCGGGCCTGGCCGCCCTGTACTTCGTCGGGTTCAGCGGAGTGTGGCTGGTGTTCGCGCTCTTCTTCCAGAACGGCCTGGGCTACTCGCCCCTGATGTCCGGCCTTGCGGTCACCCCGTTCGCCGTGGGGTCGGCCGCCGCCGCGGCCGTGGCGGGCCGGCTGGTCGAGCGGCTGGGACGGCTGCTGACGGTCTGGGGACTCGTCGCCGTCATGGCGGGCCTGGGCGCGACCGCCCTGCTGCTCTGGCTCGCGCCCGCCGACCGGGCCGCCTGGTACGCGGTGCCGGCCCTGTTGCTCGGCGGTCTCGGCAGCGGCTGTGTGATCTCGCCGAACATCACGATGACGCTGCGCGACGTCCCCGTGCGGATGGCCGGTGCCGCGGGGGGCGCCCTCCAGACGGGGCAGCGGCTCGGCGGCGCCGTGGGCACCGCCGCGCTTCCCGGCCTGTTCTATTTGACGCTGAACGCCACCCACGAGGACTACCAGGAGGCGGTGGCCCTGTCGGTGGGGTGCGGCGTCGCCGCGATGCTGTGCGCGCTGACCGTCGCGGTCCGCGACTGGCGCCGGGACCGCCCGGTCGAGGAGCCGGGCTGCCCGCCCGAGGCATCCCACAGCCACACCCACGCCGGTCAGGGCTGACCGGCCCCGCCATCCGGACTTCCGGCGGACGCGGTCAGCGCCGCTTGCTGCCGAACCTCCGCAGCATCTGCTGGGCCTGCGCGCGGCGGCGCGGGTCCGCGGCCGCGCGGCGCACCTGCTCGGTCGCCCTGCGCCCCTGCGGGCTGCGCGCGAACCGCTTGATCCGGTCCAGGATTCCGGCCATGACGTTCCTCCGAGTCGACGACGTTCCTGCTCTGTCCGTCCTCTACCCCGGGGACCCGCGAACACCCCTGTGCCGGCGCGCACGTTTGGCGCCGCCCCAGTGGGCACCCGCAGGGCAGACCATCGCAAACGAACGCCGAGAGGTGAGTCACTGTGGCCGGCAACCAGAAGTCCAAGGCCAAGATGGAGCAGGCCAAGGGAAAGGCCAAGGAAGCGTTCGGCCGGGCCGTCGGCAACGAGAGGATGACGGCCGAAGGCCGCGCCGAGCAGTCCAAGGGTGACGCGCGGCAGGCCAAGGAGAAGGGTAAGGACACCTTCCGGCACTGACACCGGGGCGCATCCCCTGCGGCGCGGGCCGCGGAGTCCGGCATACGGCCGGTTCCGCGGCCGGCGTCGGCCTCAGCCGATGTGGTAGCTGTCCCCGTACACCTTCCAGTCCAGCGGCGGGTCGAGCTCCAGGTTCCTCTCGTTCAGGAAGACGCGCTGCGCCGTGTCGACCCGGCTGGTGTCGCTGTGCGCCTCCTCCTGCTTCATCGCCCACACCCGCTCGTCGAGGAAGGCGTGCAGGTAGGTGACCTCGTCGCCGCCCTGGGCCGGCGGCCGGGCCCGGCCCAGGGCGCGCTCGCGGATGCTGCCGAAGCTCAGGCGGTCACCGCCGCCGCCGTGCATGACGATCGCGTCGTAGTACGCGAACTGACCCAGCGTGCGCAGCCCGTCCCCCTTGCCCTGGCGCACGGCCGGGCCGAAGTAGACACGGTCGCGCTCGTCGTCCTGCGCGCGGCGGAACTCGAGGTCGCCCGCGGCCCGGCGCCAGTCGTCGGGATAACGGGGGTCCAGACCCTCGTGCGAGTCGGAGCCGTCGACCCGGCGCAGCGCCGGCAGATAGCGGGCGAGCACGTTGCCGGGGCTGCGGTCGCTGTACAGCTCCACCAGGTCGAGCATGTCGCCGGTGCCGGAGCAGAAGCCGATGATGCCCGCGGTGTAGCCGCGGCCGTCGCCGATGTCCTCGATGTACCGGTACTGCGCCTTCCAGTCGAGCGAGGAGTTCTCCGCGCTCGACACCAGCTGCATGGCGATCTCCTTCTTCGCCGGGTCGTCGAGCCCCGCCGCGCGCACGGACGCCGCCGTGGCTCGCGAGGGGGTGAGCAGGGGGACGGTCGCCAGGGACGCGCATGCCATGGCGAGCACGGTACGGCGCGAGAGGCCCGCGCGGGGCGCGGGGTCGCTGAAGGGGTGCCTCACGGAATCTCCAGACGGTGGTGGGGGTTGGGAGTGTGCGGGCACTGATAGGAAAGTTTCCTATCAGACGTGCGGCGTGCTGGGCACCCGTCAGGCACGAAATCGGTACGGACCGAGGGCGGCGACGCCCGCCACGGTCACGGCATCGGCTGCTCCGCCCAGATGACCTTGCCGGCCGGCGTGTAGCGGGTGCCCCAGCGCTCGGCGAGCTGCGCGACCAGGAACAGTCCGCGCCCGCCCTCGTCGGTCATGGCCGCGTAGCGCAGGTGGGGCGAGGTGCTGCTGCTGTCGAACACCTCGCAGACCAGGCTGCGGTCGCGCAGCATCCGGACATGGACGGTCTCACCGCCGTACCGGATCGCGTTGGTGACCAGCTCGCTCAGGATCAGCTCCGTGGCGAACGCCAGGCCGTCCAGCCCCCACTCCGCGAGCCGACGGGTGACCTGGGAGCGCACCTCGCCGACCGCCGCCGGGTCGGACGGCACCTGCCACTCGGCGACGTGGTCGGGTCCGAGGGTGCGGGTACGGGCCACGAGCAGGGCGATGTCATCGCCCGGCCGGTCCGGGAGCCGGGCGTCCAGGACGGTCCGGCAGGTCTCCTCGGGCGTCTCGCCGGCCGTCTCCAGCGCCCGGCGCAGGTGTTCCAGACCGACGTCGATGTCGTGCTCCCGGTCCTCCACCAGACCGTCGGTGTACAGCACCAGCCGGCTGCCTTCCGCCAGCCGCAGCTCGGTCGTCTCGAAGGGCAGGCCGCCCAGCCCCAGCGGGGGACCGGCGGACACCTCGGGGAACTCCACGCTGCCGTCGGGCCGGATCAGCGCGGGCGGCGGATGGCCCGCCCGGGCCATCACACAGGTGCCGGCCACCGGGTCGTAGATCGCGTAGAGGCAGGTCGCGCCGGTGACCGGGGCGGTGCCGTCGTCGGTCTGCTCGTCCTGGTCGATGCGGCCGACCAGCTCGTCCAGCAGGCCGAGCAGTTCGTCGGGCGGCAGGTCGAGGGCGCTGAAGTTGTGCACCGCCGTCCTCAGCCGCCCCATGGTGGCCGCGGCGTGCAGCCCGTGCCCGACGACGTCGCCGACCACCAGCGCCACCCGGGCGCCCGACAGGGGCAGTACGTCGAACCAGTCGCCGCCCACCCCCGCCTGCGCGGGCAGGTACCGGTAGGCGACGTCCAGGGCGTTCTGGTCCGGCATCCGGCGGGGCAGCAGACTGCGCTGGAGGGTCACCGCCATGCTGTGCTCGCGCGTGTAGCGGCGGGCGTTGTCGATGGATACCGCGGCCCGCGCGACCAGTTCCTCGGCGAGGGCCAGTTCGTCCTCGTCGAAGGGCTCGGGCGTCTCGGAACGCCAGAAACTGACCACCCCGAGCACCAGCGTGCCCGCGCGCAGCGGTACGGTGATCAGCGAGTGGATGCCGTACTCCAGGACCTGCGCGGTGCGTTCGAGGTCCTGCGCCTGCCAGCCGGGTGCCACGTCGAGGCGGGGTTCCAGTACCGGCGTGCCGGTGTTCAGCGTCCGGCCCTGCGGGGAGGAGTCCACGTAGCGCAGCTGCCGGCCCACCGGGTACAGCGGGACCCCCTCGGGTACGCCGCTGAGCGCGGTGCGGCGCAGCGATGTCACGCCCTCCGGCTGGCCGCCCGCCAGCACCGCGTCGAACAGGTCCACGCTGACGTAGTCCGCGAACCGGGGCACGGCCAGCTCCGCCAGCTCCTCGGCGGTGCGCGTGACGTCCAGGCTGGTGCCGATGCCCACGCCCGCGTCGTACAGCATGTCGAGGCGTTCCCGCGCGGTCTCGGCGCGGCCGGACAGGGCCCGCAGCTCCGTGGAGTCGCGGAGGGTGGCGACGCTGCCCGCCGGGCCGCCCCGGACGTCCGTGGGGCGCTGGTTGACCGCCAGCAGCCGGTCCTTGACCAGGTGCACCTCGTCGGTCGCGACCCGTCCGGAGGCCAGCAGCTCCGCGGTGTCGGCCGGCAGACCGAGGTCGAGGACGTGCCGTCCCTCGGCGTCGGCGGGCAGGTTGAGCAGGCGCTCGCCCTCGTCGTTGGCGAGCAGCAGCCCGCCCTTCGGGCCGACGATGAGCACGCCCTCGCGGACGCTGTGCAGCACCGCGTCGTGATGTTCGTACATCCGGGTCATCTCGCGCGGTCCCAGGCCGTGGGTCTGGCGCAGCAGCCGCCGGCTGACGAGCGCCGTACCCGCCGTCGCCACGGCCAGTCCGACCGCCGCCACGATCAGCACCAGCGGCAGCTGCCGTTCGGCGGCGCCGCCGACGTTCTCCGTGGTGATGCCGGCCGAGACCAGGCCGATGACCGTGCCGTCGGGCGCCTTGACCGGCACGATGGCCTGGACCAGCGGGCCGATGGTCCCCTCGACCTCCTCGGTCACCGTCTCCCCGGCCAGCGCGGGGGCGATGTTCCCCACGAACTCCCTGCCGATGCGGTCGGGCTTGGGATGGGTGTAGCGGATGCCGTCTGTGTCGGTGACGACCACGAAGTCCACCCCGGTCGCCTTGCGCGCCGCCTCGGCCCGGGGCTGGAGCACCGCCGTGGGGTCGGGGGCGCGCAGCGCCGCGCGGATGCCGGGGGAGTTGGCGAACGTCGCGGCCACCGCGACGGACCGGTTGCGGGCCTCGACGGTGCTGTCGTGCCGTACCTGGAGCACCAGCGCCACCGCCGCGGCCACCACCAGCAGCAGCACGATGACCACGTTCATGACGAAGACCTGGGCGGCCACGCTGCGTCCGGACAGCGCCCGGCGCAGTGCCGAGTGACGCCGCCCCGCGTCCGTTCCCCGCCGTGTCGGGTCCGCGTCCCTCCGGTGTCGGGCGAGCGGGCCGCTGGGACGACGGGGTGACCGTTCTCCCGATCGACCCCTCAGTCGGACCATGTGCCCATGTCTACACTGCCGGGCTCCGTGAGGCGAGGGGCACCCCCTGCGGTGGCGGGGTCCGCCGGACCGGGGGCCGTGGGTGCGGTCATCGGGGGCTCCCGGGGCGGGGACGGCGGGTGGCGAGCAGCAGGGCGATGTCGTCGGCGCGGTCCGTCGTGTGGCGGGAGGTCACGATGAGCCGGTCCGCGACGCCCGCCAGCGCACGGCTGCCGGGCCGCGCGGCGGGCGCTCCCGCCCTGGCCAGGGCGAGCCGGCAGGGCGGTGATGCCGTCGTCGATGTCGCTGCCGGGCCGCTCCACCAGCCCGTCCGTGTTGAGAGCGAGGACGGCACCCGGCTCGGCGCGGAACTCGGTCAGCGGATAGGGCGCGCCGGGGTCCACGCCGAGCACCACCCCACCGGGCAGGTCCAGGGCCTCGGTGCGTCCGTCCGGGTGGCGCAGGAGCGGCGGCGGGTGGCCCGCGCGGGAGGCGAGGGCGCGTCCGGTGGCCGGGTCGAGGCGGATGTAGCAGCAGCTCGCGAACAGGCCCGGGTCCAGGTCGGCCAGCAGGTGGTTGACGCCGCTCATCACCTCGTCGGGCGGACGGTCGCCGAGGGCGAAGGCGCGCACGGCGCTGCGCAGTTGCCCCATCGTGGCCGCGGCCTGCACGCCGTGTCCCTGCACATCGCCGATGACCAGGGCCATGCGGTTACCGGAGGCGACGACGTCGTACCAGTCGCCGCCGACCTCCATGCCCTCGGTGCCCGGCAGATAGCGTCCGGCGGTCTCCAGCAGGGGATGGGCGGGCAGCCGGCGGGGCAGCAGCACTCCCTGGAGGCCCCGGGCCAGCGCGATCTCGGACTCGTAGCGCCGGGCCTTCTCCATGGCGTGGGCGATCAGCCCGGCGAGCGCGGTGAGCACCGTGCGTTCCTCGGTGCTGAAGCCGCGTGCGCGGTCGAAGCCGAGGATGCAGGAGCCGACCGGGCGTCCGGAGGCGATCAGTGGCAGGAAGGCGCGGGCGCTCTCCGTGGCGTCCAGCGGGATGCCCGGGTACGCGGCGGCCAGGTCCTGCATGGAGTCGAAGAAGAGCGGCCGGCCGCTGGTCAGCGTCTCGACGCCGGGCAGCCGGGCGTCCACCGCGACGCCCTCGAAGGGCGCGAGGAAGCCCGGCGGGAAACCCGTCTCCCAGGCCAGGTACAGATGGCGGTCCTGGAGCAGGTAGATGGCGAGCGGGCGGCCGCCGAAGGCGGACAGCAGCTCCCGCACGACCACGGCCGACACCTGGCGTGCGGTGACCGCCTCGGTCAGCGCGACGGCCAGCACGATCGGCCGGTACTCGGCCGCCGTGGAGGCGATCGGCGGGGCGGGGGCGCCGGCCTCGGGCTCCGCCTCGGGCACCCCGTGCTCGGGGGTGAGGCCGGCCGACGCGTCGGCCACCCGGTTGGCGGGCCGGAGCGTGCCCGTGAGGAGGTCCGGGCCGGGGTGGACGGAGACGGCCAGCCAGTCGCCCTCGAAGGGCTGCGGTGCGCTCCGGCGGCCGGCGTCGGGCGGGCGACGGACATGGAAGCGGACCGGGTCGGGGGAGAGCAGCGCGCCGCGCAGATGGTCCCCGTAGGCGGCCTGGTCCAGCCAGGGAACCGCCTCCCACAGCGAGCGGCCGAGCAGCCCCGCGCGCGGCCGGCCCAGCAGCTGGGCGGCGCGCGGATTGGCGTAGACGAGCGTGCCCAGCCGGTCCACGCAGAACACGCCCTCCGGCAGCAGGTCGGCGGCGGCGTCGGCCACGGTGCCGGCGAAGGGATCGCGGACCGCTCCCCGTACGGTCACGCCGTCGGCCCGGGCCGCCTGCGGCCGCCACAGCTCGACCAGGCGCAGCGCCCCGTCCGCCGCGCGCACGTAGCAGGGGCAGCCGCGGCGGCCGGCCCGCGGCGGTCTCCCGCAGGGCCGCGGCGAGCCGGTGGCCGTCGTCGGGGGCCAGGACGGCGGTGAGCGACCCGAGCGCGGTGGTGGGTCCGGCGGCGCCCGCCGGCATGCCGAGCAGGACGCACAGCGGTTCGTCGAGGGTGACGGCGCCGGTGACCGGATCCCAGGCGAAACTTCCGGCGTGCTGCGGGTGCCGTCCGGCGGGGGGCGGCCGGACGCACAGCGGTTCACCCTCCCAGAGGACCGGGGGCGCGGCACGGTCCTCGTCCAGCCGCTCCAGGGCCGCGCCCAGGTCCTGCGCCAGCCCCGCCATCCGGTCGGCGCCCTCCAGCACCTCGGCGGCGTCCGAGGCGGCGGGGCGCAGGACGGTCAGGACGCCGTACGCCCGCCTCGCCCCGGCGACGGGCACGTACAGCGACCCGAACGGGAACGGCAGGCCGGCCGCGAACTGCGGGTAGCGGCGCATGGTCTCCGCGGCGTTGGGCAGCACGACGCGGACACCCAGCCGGTAGGCGTCGGCGACCGGGAACGGGCTGTCGGCGTGCAGGCGCCACCAGGGCCGGAACAACGGCCCGGGCAGTCCGGCGAGCACGGCCAGCCGCAGCAGGCCGGGCGTGCCGGAGCGCAGGTAGATCCCGCCCACCCGGCCGCCGGCCGCGTCGATCGTCCGGACGCAGGCGTCGATCAGCAGCGCAGTCAGCCGTCCGGGCGTCCGGTCCGCTTCCTCGGCGCCTGCACTCACCGGCCCCACCTCGTCCGTGCGCCGCCGCGCGGGGCGGCACAGCAAGAATGCGCCACCGCACCCGGGTCGCGCACGTGGTCGGTCCGCACGGGTGACCGTGCCGGGCGTTGACCTCGCGGACGGGAATCCGTAACCTCCTCCGCGACATTCGGAAATCACTCCGAAAGTTTCGACGATCTGTGATCCATAGTCTCCGCCCTTCCGAACGGCCCCCGCACACCGATTCAAGGAACGGGATGACATGACCATGCCTATGAGGCACCTGGCAAGAACGGCCACCGCCGCCCTCGTGACCGTGGCCGCGCTGACGACCGCGGGCCACACCGCCGAAGCCGAAGCCGCCGCCGACACGCTCGGGTCCGCGGCGGCCGGCCAGGGCCGCTACTTCGGCACCGCCGTCGCCGCGAACCACCTCGGCGAGGCCGACTACGTCGCCACGCTGGACCGCGAGTTCACCTCCGCGACGCCCGAGAACGAGATGAAGTGGGACGCCACCGAACCCAGTCGCGGCACCTTCACCTTCGGCGCCGCCGACCGGGTCGTGGACCACGCCCGGAGCCGGGGCATGGACGTGCGCGGCCACACCCTCGTCTGGCACTCGCAGTTGCCGTCCTGGGTGGGCGCACTGGGCGTCGCCGACCTGCGCACCGCGATGAACGGCCACATCAACGGCCTGATGGGCCACTACAAGGGCGAGATCCACAGCTGGGACGTCGTCAACGAGGCGTTCCAGGACGGCGGCAGCGGCGCCCGGCGCAGCTCGCCCTTCCAGGACAGGCTCGGCGACGGCTTCATCGAGGAGGCGTTCCGCACCGCCCGCGCCGCCGACCCGGCCGCCAAGCTCTGCTACAACGACTACAACACCGACGGCGTCAACGCGAAGAGCAATGCCGTCTACGCCATGGTGAAGGACTTCAAGTCCCGCGGTGTGCCCATCGACTGCGTCGGCTTCCAGTCCCACTTCAACAGCGCCTCCCCGGTCCCCGCCGACTACCGCCAGAACCTCCAGCGCTTCGCCGACCTCGGCGTCGACGTGCAGATCACGGAACTCGACATCGAGGGCTCCGGAGCCGCCCAGGCCGCCAACTACACCAAGGTGGTCGAGGCCTGCCTCGCGGTCGACCGCTGCACCGGCATCACCGTCTGGGGCGTCACCGACAAGTACTCGTGGCGCAGCGGCGGCACCCCGCTGCTCTTCGACGGCGACTACCGGGAGAAGCCCGCCTACGACGCCGTCCTGACCGCACTCGGCGGCTCGGGCGACCCGGGTGACCCCGGTGACCCGGGCGACCCCACGGCGAGTTGTACGGCCGCCTACACCAGGACCGCGGACTGGAGCAGCGGCTACAACGGCCAGGTCACCATCACCGCCGGCGACGATCCGATCAGCTCCTGGACCGCGACGGTCACCCTGCCCGCGCCGCAGTCCGTCTCGTCCCTCTGGAACGGCACGCCCACCTGGGCGGGCAACGTCATGACGGTCCGGCCGAGTTGGAACGGCACCCTGGCGGCCGGCGCGTCGACCAGCTTCGGATTCACCGTGGCGAAGAACGGCAGCGGCGCCGCGCCCACGGTCGGCGGCTGCACCGCCTCCTGACCGGTCCGGGGGGGGGGGGGGGGGGGGCCCCCCGCGGCCGCCCCGCCCCCGGGCGCGCGCGGCCGGCACGCCGCGCCAGACCGACACACCC
>NZ_JBHXNW010000034.1:33077-60821 GCF_042717365.1 Streptomyces sp. NPDC058534 | reverse complement strand
CGCCCGCGCGCGCCCCCCGGGGGGCCCGCGCGGGGCGCGGCCGGGGGGGCGGGGGGGGGGCGCGCCGCGGGCCCGCCCCCCCCCCCCCCCCCCCCCCCGCGCCCGTGCCGTGCCTGTCCGAAAAACGGCGCGTCCGGCGGAAGTTGGGGCAGAGGGATCGTGAAAGCCTCGCCGGTGCGTATCGTGAGGGGCCGGGACCTCGCTCCCCCACACGGCCCCGACCGGACGGTGAGGCTCTGTATGACTCCGGCGCACGGACCCGATGCCGCGGACACCTCCGACGTGTCCACGGTGGTGGAGTTCAGGGGCGGTTCGGCGATGATCCCGGCCTCCCGGGACGTCGTGCACCGCTTCGTCAGCCGGCTCGCCGAGCTGGGCGTCGACCTGGCCGACACCTTCCTGGACACCGCCCGTCTGGTCGCCAGCGAACTGGTGACGAACGCGCTGCGGCACGCGCCCGGTCCCTGCCGGCTGGCGCTGACCCTGGTGGACGACCGTGTGGAGATCGCGGTCTACGACACGGGGGACGGCTTTCCCACGTTCCTGCCCCACGATCCCCTGCGGGTCGGCCGGCACGGCCTGGAGATCGTGACCCGCCTGTGCGGCGAGGTGATCACCAAGCCGCACGCCAAGGGGAAGACGGTGTACGCGCGCCTGCCGCTGACCTGACCTCCCTCACCCGGTCAGCGCCTGTTCGACGCTCGGGAAGCAGGCGATGAGCCCGTCGACGCCGACGAGCCGCAGCACCCGCTCGACGGCGTCCCGCGGTGCCGCGAGCCGGAGCCACACACCGCGGGACTCGGCCTCCCGGTGGGCGGAGATGAGCACGTTGATGCCGCTGGAGTCCAGGAAGCCCACCTCGCCGAAGTCGACGACCGTGCCCGGTGCCGACTGCACCGAGGACAGCAGGACGTCGCGCAGCCGGCCGCTGCCGTCGAGATCGACCTCTCCGGCGAGGCTGACGATGCTGACGCCGTCGCCCGTGGTGGTACGGGTGATCAGCAGCCGCTCGGGTACTGCCGGTCCCTCGATGTCCGCCACGCTGCCCTCACTTCTCGCATATGCCCGGCCGTCCATGGTGGCTTGATGTTAAGGCCCTTCGCCGTCCGTGGGGCCCCCTTGTGCGGACCCGGGCCGACGGGACCGGCGGCGCCGGTTTCGACGCGCGCGACGGCGTTCCTCTGACTACCGTCGAGGTGTGGTGGCTCATACATTCGAGGAGCTCGTGCACAAGCGTCGCGCGGCGGACCTGGCACAGCACCGGGTCGAGGAACTGCGCGACTCGTACGGGCCTCCCACGCAGCATCGGTGGACCCCGCGGCAGTCCGACACGTACGAGACCGCCGTGCGGGCCTGGCGCGACCTGGACCGGGACGCGCGGACCGCGATGACGGAGTACGTCAAGGAGGGAGGCCGGTCCCGGCACAAGATCGAGGCGAACGTCCGCAAGGCCGTCCAGGACGGGAGCCAGGGTCCCTGACCGGGATCAATGCGGGTTCGGCCGTCGTCAGTGCTGCCGCGCCATGGTCTCGCCGACCAGGTCGCGTACGGCGTCCAGGGCCGCCGCCCGGTCCTCGGGCACCAGGCCGATGCGGGTGCGCCGGTCGAGGAGGTCCGCCTCGTCGAGGGCGCCCTCGTGGCGCAGCGCCCACAGCAGCTCGGCGCCGGTGACGGGGTGCCCCGGCAGCACCCGCTCGGCGAGCCGGGGGTTCCGGGCGGCGAGGGCCTGGACGTCGGGCGCCTCGGTGCCGTAGCGCCGGACCAGGCGGTCCGGCGCCCGCACCGTGGCCAGGGCGTGCGGTGCGGCGGCGCCGACCAGGGGCAGGGTGGCGGTGGGGGAGGGGCCCGCGGTCAGGCCGCGGGCGGTGACGGCGGCGTTCACGGCGTCCTCGGCCATGCGCCGGTACGTGGTGAGCTTGCCGCCGACCACGGTGATCACGCCCTCCGACGAGGTGAGCACGGCGTGCCGGCGCGAGACGTCCGCCGTGCGGGGCCCGGCGCCCGGCCGGTCCGGCGAGGTGGTGTCCAGCAGGGGGCGCAGACCGGCGAAGGCGCCCACCACGTCCTCGCGGTGCACGGGCACGTCCAGTACCGAACCGAGCACGTCGAGCAGGAAGCCGACGTCGGTCTCGGGCACCTCCGGGACGTCCGGGACGTCGCCCTCCACGGGTTCGTCGGTCAGACCGACGTAGACCCGGCCGTCGCCCTGGGGCAGTACCAGGACGAAGCGGTTGGTCTCCCCGGGGACCGGCACGTGCAGGCCCGCGGGGAGCGGGCCGAGGTGCTCGGAGCGCAGGACGAGGTGGGTGCCGCGGGAGGGGCGGACGCGGATGCCGTCCACGAGGCCGCCGGCCCACACCCCGGAGGCGTTGATCACCGCGCGGGCCCGCACCACGCCCTCCTCGCCGGTCAGCTCGTCGCGTATCCGGGCGCCGGACGAGGTCAGCTCCAGCGCCCTGGTCCGGGTCAGGATCCGGGCGCCGCGGGCGGCGGCGGTCCGGGCGAGCGCGGTCACCAGCCGGGCGTCGTCGGTGAGCCGGCCGTCCCAGGACAGCAGGCCGCCGCGCAGCCGGTCGGAGCGCAGGGCCGGCGCGAGATGCCGGGTCTCCACGGCGGACAGCCGGCGCGGCGCGGGCAGCGTGGCCCGGGCCGTGCGGGCCGCGAGCCGCAGGGTGTCACCGGCCCGGAACCCGGCCCACGCCAGTGCGGCCTGGCCGCGGGAGACCAGCGGCGTCAGCGGCAGCACGAAGGGCTGGGCGCGCACCAGGTGGGGGGCCGTGCGCTCCATCAGCACCCCGCGCTCCACCGCGCTCTCGTGGGCGACGTCGAGCTGCGCGGAGGCGAGGTAGCGCAGGCCGCCGTGGATGAGCTTGGAGCTCCAGCGGGAGGTGCCGAAGGCGAGGTCGTGGGCGTCCACGGCGACGACGCTCAGCCCGCGGGCCGCGGCGTCCAGGGCGGCCCCCGCGCCGGTCGCGCCGAGGCCGACGACCACGACGTCCACGACGGGCCCGCCCACGGTGTCGGCCAGCTCGCGGGCGCGCCGTGCGGCGGACAGGGAGGCGGCCCCGGGGGCGGGGCTGCTGGTGGGGCTCATGGCGTGAGGGTCCTTTCCAGGATGGTCCGCAGCTCCGCGAGGAAGGCCGCGGAGGTCAGCTCGTCGTCGTCCTCGTCGGTCATGGTCCGCAGCGACAGGGCGAAGGACTGGACGACCAGCAGCACGGACCGCGCCTGCCGTTCGGGGTGCGCCCGGCGCACCGAACCGTCGGCGTGCCCTTGGCCCAGCGCGTCCTTGAGCAACTCCAGCAGGGCTTCCTGGCTCGCTCCGCGCCGGTCGAGGACGTAGGGCAGGAGCAGCTCGGGGTCGACGTCGACGATCTTGCGGAAGAGCGGGTGGGCGCGGAACCGCGCCACGCCGGTCACCAGTCCCTCGACGACGCGCGGGCAGGTCCCGGTGCCCGGCCGGGGCTCCGGGATGGCCCCGGCGGCCACCGCGATCCACTCGCGGGTCATCAGGTCGCCGACCAGGGACCGCACGTCCGGCCAGCGCCGGTACAGGGTCATCCGGGAGACACCGGCGCGGCGGGCGACGTCGGTCATCGTCGTCCGGCGGACCCCGACGGCCATCACGCAGTCGCGCACGGCGTCGAGCACCGTGTCGTTGTCCGAGGGGTTCGGCCGGGCCGAGTGGTTGTGACGGTTGGGCGTCATGTGTAACAGTGTAACGCCCCGCCGGGTGGTGCGGCAGGCATCCCCCGAAGCGACCGTGAGGACGACAGGCCATGGACATGCTGTGGAACGGCTGGGGCGACCCGGCCAGGGCGACGCCGCTGCCGGACACGGTGACCGGGCTGCTGCGCGAACTGCTCGGCGTCAAGCCCCGCGACGCCGCCCCGCTCCCGCTGGCGGAGATACTGGCGGAGATCGACGTCCCCGAGTCGCCCCTGGACGAGGCCGTCCGCCGGGCCCTCACGGCGGCGGTCGGCGGCCGTGCGGACGACGTGCGCACCGACGCGGAGACCCGCGTCCGGCACACCCGCGGCAAGTCCACCCCCGACCTGCTGCGGATGCGGACCGGCGACGTCACCGACACCCCGGCCGCCGTGGTCCTGCCCGACGGCCACGACGAGGTGCTGGCCGTGCTGGAGACCTGTGCCGAGCACCGGCTGCCGGTCGTGCCCTTCGGCGGCGGCACCTCCGTGGTGGGCGGCCTCGCCCCCGGACGCCGCGGCGCCTTCGTCGCCCTCGACCCGCGCCGCATGAACCGGCTGCTCGAACTCGACGAGGTCTCCCGCACCGCCCGCCTGCAACCCGGCCTGCGTGCCCCCGAGGCCGAGGCGCTGCTCGCCGCGCACGGGTACACCCTCGGCCACTTCCCGCAGTCCTACGAGTGGGCCACCATCGGCGGCTTCGCCGCCACCCGCTCCAGCGGACAGGCCTCCGCCGGCTACGGCCGCTTCGACGAGATGGTCCTCGGCATCACGCTGGCCACCCCCGAAGGCACCCTCGTCACCGGTCGCGCCCCGCGCTCGGCCGCCGGGCCCGACCTGCGCCAGCTCGTCCTGGGCTCGGAGGGCGCCTTCGGCGTCATCACCTCCGTCACCGTCCGCGTGCGGCCCGTGCCCGAGGTCCGCCGCTACGAGGGCTGGCGCTTCGCCTCCTTCGACGCGGGCGCCGCCGCTCTGCGCAGGCTCGCCCAGGACGGCCCGCGTCCCACGGTGCTGCGGCTGTCCGACGAGACCGAGACCCTGATCGGCCTCGCCCAGCCCGACGCCCTCGGCTCCTCCCTCGACCGGCAGGACGCCGGATGCCTGGCCGTCGTCGGCTTCGAGGGCACGGAGGCGGACACCGCACGCCGCCGCGAGGAGGCCGCCGCGGTCCTGCGCGAGAGCGGGGGCACCTTCGCGGGCGAGGAGCCGGGGGAGCGCTGGGCCCACGGCCGCTACTCGGCGCCGTACCTGCGGGACTCCCTGCTCGACGCCGGGGCGCTCGCCGAGACCCTGGAGACCGCGACCTACTGGTCCCGTGTCCCCGCCCTCTACGCCGCCGTCCGCGACGCGCTCACCCGCACCCTCACCGACGACGGCACCCCGCCGCTGGTCATGTGCCACATCTCGCACGTCTACGAGAACGGCGCCTCCCTGTACTTCACCGTCGTCTCCGCCCAGGGCGACGACGCCGTGGCGCACTGGACCCGCGCCAAGCACGCGGCCAACGAGGCGATCCTCGCCGCGGGCGGCACCATCACCCACCACCACGGCGTCGGCACCGACCACCGCGACTGGTACGTCCAGGAGGCCGGGCCCCTCGGCATCGAGGCCCTGCGCGCGGTCAAGCGCAGCCTGGACCCCGCGGGCGTGCTCAGCCCGGGCGTCCTGCTGCCGGCGGACTGACCCCGCCGACCGGCAGGCCGCACACCCGTGAGACAACAGTCCGGCACCACCCGTCAGCCCGGAGGCACTTCGATGCGACAGTTCACCGCCGTCGTCAACCCCACCGCGGGCGGCGCCACCTCGGCCGCCGCGCTGCTCGGGGTGGCCCGGCTGCTGCGGGAGGCGGGCGCCGGGCTGGAGACCGAGTACAGCCACAGCCTCGCGCACGCCCGGGAACTCGCCCGGCGGGCCGGTGAGCGGGGCCGGGTGGTGCTCGCCGTCGGCGGCGACGGGATGGCGGGCGGGATCGGCGGCGCGCTCAGCGGCACCGGGGCCGTGCTCGGTCTGGTCCCGGCCGGGCGCGGCAACGACTTCGCCCGCGCGCTGAAGCTGCCCACCGACCCGGCCGGGCTCGCCCGGGTACTGCTCGACGGCGAACCCCGGTCCGTCGACACCATCGAGGTCACCTCGGCCGTCCACGACCGCACCGTCGTGCTGGGCAGTGTCTACGCCGGTGTCGACGCGCTCGCCAACCACCATGCCAACAGCGCGCGCCTGCTGCGCGGTACGGCCTCCTACTACGCGGGCGCGCTGCGGGCCGTCGCCGGGTGGCGCGCGACGCGCTACCGGGTCACGGTCGACGGCGAGCAGCACGCCTTCACCGGCTACACGGTGGTGGCCGCCAACTCCGGCTACTACGGCTTCAACCGGCTCATCGCGCCCGCCGCCGAGGTGGACGACGGTCTGCTGGAGGTGGTGATGATCCACGACGCGCCGCGGTGGCTGTTCTTCAAGCTGATGAACGAACTCGGGACGGGCGCCCACGTCCACCGCCCGCAGGTCCGCGTCCTGCGCGGCAAGGAGATCCGCATCGAGGCGGACCGGGCGATACCCTACGGCGCCGACGGGGAGGTCGAGGCCGCCGTCCCCGTCACCGCGCGGGTACTGCCCGGCGCCCTGCGCGTGCTGTCCGAACCCGCGCGAACCGCCTAGTCCGCCCGGTCGGCCCGGTCCTCCCGGTCCGCCCTGTGCGTCACGCGAACCGGATCGAACGAGACCCGGGTGTGGGCGCGGTCGTCCGCCCAGACCACCTCGACGTGGCTTCCGCCCGCAACGACCTCCGTGACGGCCTCGGCCGGCGACACGTTCACCGGCTCACCGGTGAGTGCCGCCAGGCAGACGTGCAGGGAGGTCCCGCCCGCCTCGCCGGACAGCCGGGGCAGTTCGGCCCACGGCACGTACGCGGTGCCCTGCGGGGCACGCACCGTCTCCGTCCCGGGCAGCCAGCCGTGCAGTCCGTGCAGCGCGGAGACCAGGGGCTCCTCGGGGCCGGTGGCCCACCCGGTGTGCGTGAGCCGGGCCCCCGGCGGCGCCCCGACGACCCGGTGCACCCGCAGTTCGTACGGGCCCCGGGCCACCGTCACGCTCTCCACCCGCAGCCCCGGCACCATCGGGGCGCCGCCGGTGAAGACGGGCCGGTGCCAGGACGCCGCCCAGCCCCAGCCGTCGCCCTGCCCGGCGCCGAGCGGGTGGATGCGGCGCCGGACGCTGCCCCGGCCGTCCACCTCCACCGACAGGTGGTTGTCGGCGACGTTCGCCCCGGCCGTGGGGCCGGTCCGGGTCGAGTAGGCCTGCCGGCCGTAGTGCGGGTCGTCCTCGGCCGCCGACTCGCCCTCGTGCGGCCGGACATGGTCGCTTCCGTGGTTGTGCAGCCGTACGATCCCGTCCTCGTGCGTCGACTGCACCAGCAGTCCCGGCGCGGCGAGGGCCAGCACGCGGTCCGCCTCCTCCACCGGCGCCGGCTCCTCCGCCGCCGTCCACAGCGGGTGGTGGGCCGGGGCGAGGAGCGACACGAACGCCTTCGACGCCCAGTACGGGGAGGCCGGGCCCGAGTACGGCTGGAGGGTCGCCTCGTGCGGGCCGAACCAGCCCAGGCTCAGCAGCCCCTCGTCGCTCAGCGCACCGCGGTCCATGAAGTACCGCAGGCTGCCGCTCACCAGCCGTCGCGAGGCCCCCGGCGTCAGCGGGGTGTGCCCGGTCAGCGCGCCCAGACTCACGGCGGACGAGGCCGCGAAGCGGTAGGTGAGCGAGCGGCCGTAGTGCAGCGGCGCCCCGTCGGCGCCGAACATCAGGGCGAACCCGCCCAGGTGGGCCCGCAGCCGCTCCCCGTACCGGGCGAGGGCGTCGGCGTCGCCGGCGAGGTGGGCGTCGAGCACCGGGTACAGGTGCAGCGCCCAGCCGTTGTAGTGGTCGAAGGCGCGTCCGTCGCCGTCGGCGTACCAGCCCTCGCCCCGGTACCAGCCCTCCATCAGCTCCAGCGCCCGCCCTCGCGCCGCGGCCGTCTCGGCGTCGCCGCGGCCGACCGACTCCAGGAACCCGGCGACCGTGTACGGGAACAGGTACCAGTTGTTCGGCGCCGGCACGTGCCGCAGCGCCCCGCGCAGCCACTCCTCCACCCGGTCCTGGACCCCGGCGTCGAGGTTCTTCCACAGCCACGGCACGGTCAGCCGCAGCCCGAGCGCGACCGACGCCGACTCGACCATCGGCTGGCCCTGCACGTCGTGGTCGAGGATCAGCGGCCAGGACTCGGCGTCGTCGCGCCCGGGGGTGAGGGTGCCCGAGGCGAGGCCGCGCGCGTAGCGGCCCAGCCAGTCGTGCGGGTCCTCGCCGTCGGCGCCGGCGACCCGGAAGGCCGCCGCGAGGAACGTCCGCGCGAACCCTTCCAGGCCGTCGGAGCGCACACCCGAGCGCGACGGGCGTCCCGGCAGGTCGAGCAGGGCGCACCCGGGGGTGCTCCAGCGCCAAGCCGCCCACAGCAACCCGTCGGCGACGGCCTCCCAGTGGGCGCGGGTGTAGCCGGTGTACGGGCTCGACGCACGGTCCTCGGTGGGCAGTTCGAACGGGATGCTCATGCCAGGAACGCCAGCCTTTCGCGTCGTACGGGATGGAGGAAGCCGGCACCGGACGCCCAGCGGGTCGTCTCGGCGAGCGCGAGGTCGGCCAGTCGGCGCCACTCGTTGCCCTCGGAGCCGGCGAGGTGCGGGGTGATCAGGGCGTGCTCGCAGTCCCACAGCGGGTGGTCCGCGGGCAGCGCCTCGGGGTCGGTGACGTCGAGCACGGCCCGGATCCGGCCGGCCATCGCGGCGTCGGTGAGCGCCTCCTGGTCGACGACCGCCCCGCGGGAGGTGTTGATCAGCACCGCGTCGGCCGGCATCGACTCGATCAGCGCGCGGCCGACCAGACCGCGGGTGGTGGGCAACAGCGGGGTGTGCACGCTGACGGTGTCGCAGCGCGCGAACAGCTCCGGCAACTCGACTCGCCCGACGCCGAGTTCGGCCGCTTCGGCGTAGCTGACGTAGGGGTCGTGCAGCAGTACCTCGATGTCGTGCGGCCGCAGCAGCTCCACGACCCGGCGGCCGATCAGCGAGGCCGACAGGATGCCGACCGTGCGCCGGTAGTTGCCGACGCCGCGCGAGGTGCGCAGCCAGTTGCCCCGGGTCCGGGCGGCCCGGTAGTCGCGGGCCCGCTCCAGCACCCGCTTGCCGCTGAGCAGGATCATGCCCAGGGTGTACTCGGCGACCGGCAGCGCGTTGGCCGCGGCGGCCGAGGAGACCTCGACGCCCCGCTCCCAGCACGCGTCGGTGACATGCCCGCGGACACTGCCAGCCGTGTGCACCACGGCCCGCAGCCCCGGCGCCGCCCGCAGCACGTCCTCGTCCAGCGGCGGACAGCCCCAGCCGGTGACCAGCAGGTCCACGTCGGCCAGCACGGAGCGGGCCCGCGGGGTGGACAGGTCGTCCAGCACCGGGAACGGCGCGAGTTCGCAGACCCGGCGGAACGCGCCGAGCGACTGGGGGTCGAGGACGGCGGAGGCGGCGTCCGGGGACATGGCCACGGCGGCACGGGGCCGGAAGCCGGGTCCGGGGGCGTACGGGGTCACTTGACGGCTCCGGCGGTCAGGCCGCTGCGCCAGAAACGCTGGAGCAGCACGAAGGCGAGGATGAGCGGCAGTACGGCGAGCAGTGAACCCATGATCACCACGGGGTAGTACTCCGGCGACACGGACGCCGAACTGTTCCACTGGTACAGGCCGAGACTGACGGGATACAGGTCCTGGTCGGACAGCATCACCATGGGCAGGAAGAAGTTGTTCCAGATCGCGGTCAGCTGGAAGAGGAAGACGGTGATCAGGCCCGGCCCCAGCATCCGGAGCGCCACCCGGACGTACGTGGTCAGCTCGCCCGCCCCGTCCACGCGCGCCGCCTCCAGCACCTCGTCGGGCACATAGCCCCGCGCGAAGATCCGGCCGAGGTAGACGCCGAACGGGTTGAACAGCACCGGGATGAACACCGCCCAGAAGGTGTTGACCAGGCCGGCCTCGGACGCCATCAGGTACAGCGGCAGCGCGAGGACCGTCTGCGGCACCATGACCGCCGCCAGCACCAGGCCGAACAGCTTCTCCTTGTGCCGGAAGCGGTACTTGTCGAAGGCGTAGCCGCAGGCCACGCTCACCAGCGCGCCCAGGGCCGCCCCGAGGACGGCGTACAGCAGGCTGTTGACGTACCAGCGGCCGTACAGCCCGCCGTCCATGGCGAAGAGGTCGCCGAGGTTCTGGAGGAACGAGAAGTCGCTCAGCGAGAGCAGGTCGCTGCTGAACAGGGCGTCCCGCGTCTTGCTGGAGGCGAGCACCAGCCACAGCACGGGCAGCAGCGTGTAGAGGACGGAGACGGCGACGACCACGTTGACCGTGAGGCGGCCCAGCAGTCTCGGGCGGAGCAGCGAACTGTCGGTGGCGCTCATCGGGCCTCCTCGGAGTCGGCGCGGCTGGTGAAGCGGGTGACGCCGTAGGACAGGGCGATGGTGCACACCAGCAGGACGACCGAGGCGGCCGCCGCGAGACTGTAGTTGTTGCGGGTGAAGGCCGCGTCGTAGATGTACATGCTGGGCGAGAACCGGGAGCTGATCATCGGTGAGGACTGGCTGAGCAGCATCGGCTCGGTGAACAGCTGGAGCGCCCAGATCAGCGTGAAGATCGACACCATCACGATGGAGGCCCGCACCAGCGGCGTCTTGACCTGGAGCGCGGTGCGCACCGGCCCCGCCCCGTCGACCACGGACGCCTCGATCACCTCGCGCGGCACGGCCTGGAGGGCGGCGTAGAAGACCACCATGTTGTAGCCGAGGTTGCTCCACAGCGCGATGTTCACGATGGACGGGATCACCGTGTGCACGCCGAGGAAGTCGATCGTGATGTCGCCCTTCGCGAACAGCTCGATGACCGGACTGATGCCGGGCGTGTACAGGTACAGCCAGATCAGCGCGGCGATGATGCCGGGCACCGCGTGCGGCAGGAACAGGCCGAGCTGGGCGAAGGCGCGCAGCCGGACCACGCCGGAGTCCAGCAGCAGGGCGAGGACGAGCGCGCCGGCCACCATCAGCGGGATGTAGATCAGGCAGTACAGGGCGACCGTGCCGAGCCCGCCGAGGAAGGTGGGGTCGGTGAGCACGGCGGCGTAGGACCGCAGTCCGACGAAGACCGTGCGCTCGGGGCCGAAGCCGAGTCCGGGCTGGTCGTCGCTGTAGAAGCTGAGGTGGACGGCGGTGCCGACGGGGATCAGGAAGACGGTGACCAGCAGGGCGAAGAACGGCGTCATCAGGACGCCGCAGGCGGTCAGTTGGCGCCGCTTGGCGGCTCTGCGGGCGCGGATGCCGGAGGCGGAGGGCTCCGGGGCGGCGGCGCGGGTCGCGCCGGCCGGCACCCGTGAGTGGGTCGTCGTGGTCATGGGTGTCACCTGCCTTTCGTCGGCTCAGGTGCTGCGCTGGGTGGTGGACAGGCCGAGGGCCCTGAGGTCGGGCATGGTGCCCTCCTGCGCGGTGCGCAGCGATGCGACGAGGCTGCCCTGGCCGCCGCCGACGCGGGCGAAGGAGTCCTGCATGACCTTCTGGGTCGCGCTCATCCGCGGACCCCACAGCCACTGCTCGCCGATCTTCTCGGCCTCCTGCTCGAACAGGCGGTAGATGTCCTGTCCGCCGTAGTACGAGGGGTCGAAGGCGTCCCGTCCCACCGAGACGAGGCCGGGTGCGGCCGGGTACTGGCTGCTGGTGCCGCTGGAGAGGCGGGCGCGCAGCGCGTCGGGGTGGGAGACCTGCCACTCGATGAACTCCATGGCTGCCTCGGGGTGCCGGCTGTCCTTGGTGACCGCGAAGGTCGAACCGCCGTGCGTGCCGACGGACGGGCTGCCGGTGTCCCACTGCGGCAGCGGCGCGATCCGCCACCGGCCCTTCTGCCCGGGCCGCGCGTTCATCTGCGCGCCGGCGTCCCACGCGCCGCTGAGCCGGGTGAGGACCAGCCCGTTGCCGATCTGTGCGTCCGACTGCCTGCTCTCGACCGCGTTCATGAAGACGTGGTCCCGGTCGATGAGCCGCTGCCAGTAGTCCGCGACCCGCCGGGACGGCGCGTCGGCGAGGGACACGTTCCAGGCGCCCTTCGAGGTGTCGAACCACTGGGCGCCCGCCTGCCAGGCGTAGCAGGCGAACTGCGTCATCCCGTCGGACGGGAACAGCACCAGCCGCCGGTCCGGTGCCTTGCGGCGCACGGTCGCGGCCTGCTCGGCGAACTCGTCCCAGGTGCGGGCCACCCGGAGCCCGTACCGGTCGAACAGGTCGGCGCGGTAGTGCATGACCATGGGCTCGACGTCCAGCGGCACGGCGAACACGCGGCCCTCGAAGGTGGTCAGCCCGAGCGCCTGCGGCAGCAGCTTGCGGCGCAGCCCGTCGCTCACCAGGTCGGTGATGTCGCGTGCGACTCCGTCGATGGCGTACCCCGGGACCTGCGGATACTCGATCGTGGCGACGTCCGGCGCGTTGCCGGCCCGGGCGGCGTTGCTGAGCTTGGCGTAACCGCCCTGCCCGCCGGAGGGGATCTGCTGGAAGTCGACCTGGATGTTCCGGTGTGTGCGGTTGAACGCGTCGACCACCTCCTGGCTGCCGCGCAGGGCGGACCAGAAGGTGACGCGCGTGGTGGTTCCGGTGCGGGCCGACGATGCGCCGTTCCCCCCGCTGCAGGCGCTCACGGCTCCTGTCAGGGGTACGGCGGCCATCGCGGCGAGCACGGACCGACGGCTCTGTCGTCCGGGCATGGCGCCTCCCGCGGCTCCTGCGTGTCCGCGGGGGTGCGGCCACGACTGTTCGGGACACGGGAATCCTGAACGCCCCGACTCAAACGGTCAAGAGATCGATCAGAAGAAAATTAAACGCTCAAACGCTCACTCGGTCGGTTGCCCGGTCGGCAGCTCGGTCAGCTGCTCGGACAGCTGCTCGGACAGATACTCGGTCGATCCGCGCACCATCAGCCGCGGCAGCAGCTCGACACGCCGGCCCGGCCGGGTCCCGGGCGGCTCGGACAGCCGCTGGAGCAACAGCTCCGCCGCCGTGCGTCCGACCTCTGCCTTCGGCGGCGCGACGGCCGTCAGCGGCGGCGAGCCCAGCCCGGCCACCACGTCGTCGTATGCCACGATCGAGCAGTCCTCCGGCACCCGCACGCCGTCCTCCGCCAGCCGCTGGACGATCATCAGCGCGTCCACGTCGCCGTGCAGCACCATGGCGGTCGCCCCCACCTTGCGCATCAGCGCGGGCAGCTCGGCCGTCTCGTCCGCCGCGTACGGCCCGTCCACCCCGGCCTCGGGCGAGACGAGGGTCCACGCCCACCGCTCCACCAGGGGATGCGCCCCGGCGATCTCGGTGAACGCGGCGCGCAGCGAACGGGCGGTGGGACTGTCGTGCCGCGTGGCGAACACGATGCGCCGGTGGCCGAGGCCCGCCAGGTGCTCCACCGCCAGGTGCGCGCCGTACCAGTGGTCCGAGCACACCGAGTCCAGGGCGTGCAGCGCGCTGCCCCGCCACGGACGGCGCTCCATCAGCACCGTCGGCACCCCGGTTTCGGCGAGCCACTCGTGGTCGGCGGCCTCGTCGGCCCGGCCGCGCCAGCGCGGGGCGATCAGCAGCCCTTGCGCGCCGTCGGCCAGCGCCCGCTCCACCAGGGGCCGTTCGGCGCCGGATGCCTGCGGCGAGAGGTGCAGGGCTATGCGCAGCCCCGACTCCTCCAGGACCGTGCGCGCGCCGTGCAGGGTCTCGGTGAGGTACGAGTGCCGTACCGGAACCACCACCGCCACCCGGTCCCCGGCCGCCCCGCCGGTGTCCGCGGGCGCCTCCTGGTCCGGCAGCGTGGACCGGACGACGCCATGCCCGCGCCGCAGCCTGCCCTCGCGCGTCAGCTCCTCCACGTCCCGGCGCACGGTGACCACCGAGACCTGCAACTCGTCGGCGAGATCACGCACCCGCGCGGTACCGCGCGCCTGCACCGCCGCCAGAATCCGCTGGCGCCTGAGATCGACCGGCTCCCGCATCAGGTCTCCCCACCCGTGAATGTTCGTTTGAGCGATTCTTCGCCATCATAGCGATCGCTCGTGCGGGGTGCCCGTGCGTTCCCCCGGGCCCTAGGGCTCGGGGTCCGCGAGGAGCGGGCCCAGGGGGCCCAGGTCCAGGTTCAGGTCGGCACGGCTCAGGCCGTGCTGGGCGCACAGGTCGTCCATGCGCTCGTCGAGCAGCATGAGCGCCGTGCCGAGCCGGTCCTCCTGCGCCGCGCTGAGGGTGCCCTCGTCGAAGCGGCGCACGGCCTGGCGCTCCATGAGCTGGCGCAGCAGTTCCACGACCGTGAGCACCAGGGCGGCCAGGTCGTTCGTGACCCGCTCGGGGTCCAGGTCGAGGGCGTGCGCCCGTGGCGCGGTCACAGCGGACCGCTGTCCGGCCAGGGAGCGGGCATCCGCTCGTTCACCGACGACAGCAGCGCGTGCAGGGAGATCCGCACCAGCGGCACGTCCGCGATGGCCAGCACCAGGTCGCCGCTGACCACGACCCCGGTCGCGAGCACCCGGTCCAGCAGGTCGACGAGGGGCACCCCGACCGGCGCGTACGGCTCCGGGCCGCCCCACGGTACGGGTGCGGGACCCGGCGTACGGGTGTCCGCGACGGTCATGCGGGGACCTCCTGGCCGGGGTGGGCGTCCGGTTCCTCGTCCCAGCGCGCGAAGGAGTACGGGATCCACGGTCCCGACGCGTCGGCCCGCACGGCCGGATGCCGCCCTTCGGCGGTGAGCCCGGCCAGGGCGCGGGTGAAGGCGGGGCGGTCGGCGTCCTCCACCAGGTAGGCGGCGTTGAGGAGTTGCGGGGTGCGGCGGCCCGTCAGTCGCTCGCTCTGCGGCCGGTGCCGGGTCGCCGCGACGGCGTACCGGCGCAGCTCCGCGTCGACGGCCTCCGCCTCGGCCTGTGCCCTCCCGTGCGCCTGCTGCCGGTCGCGCCGCCGTGCGCTGGCCCGGCTCAGGTAGGCACGCCCACCGGAGCCGGAGCCGGAGCCGGAGCCGGGGCTGGGGCCGGGGCCTGCGGGGGCGTTGGGGAGGTCGTCCGCCGTGCCCTCGGCGGCGTGCACCTTCACCGCCCACTCGGTGCGGTTGCGGAGACGGTCGAGCAGCGTCTCCAGCACCGGCCGCCGGTCGGTGACGGCCCGCACCGCCGACCGGTCGCCCCGGTACAGCGTCGCCATCGGCAGCGGTACGACCGCACCCTGCGCCGCCGCGGCCTCGACGGCCCGGTGGTGGGCGCGGGCGCAGCGTTCCAGGTCGGTGGGCCGGTTGAGGCGTTCCGCCAGGGCCTCCTCGTCGAACAGGGCCGCGGGGACGTCCTGGACGACCAGGCACAGACCGCCGCCCGCATCGAGCACGCGCAGCGGACCGCCCTCCTCGTGACCGGTCGCCGAGGCGAGCGCGGCGGGGTCCGGCGGGGTGCCGGTGACGGCGAACGCGCAGACGATGCCGGGCGCCACCCTCACGTCCGCGCTCACCGGGCGGCTCCCGACGTCTCCTCGACGGCGTCCGCCATGTCGTCCTCCAGAGAGTCGTCCAAGGCGTCGTCCAGGGCGTCGAGCCGGGCCCGCAGGCGCGCGTTCTCCTCGACGAGAGCGTCCCGCGCGGCCCGGGACGACAGGGCCGGGTCGGTCTCCCACCAG
Organism: Streptomyces sp. NPDC058534; assembly: GCF_042717365.1. Lineage (NCBI taxonomy): Bacteria > Bacillati > Actinomycetota > Actinomycetes > Kitasatosporales > Streptomycetaceae > Streptomyces > Streptomyces sp. NPDC058534. The sequence goes on along the minus strand of NZ_JBHXNW010000034.1, from coordinate 45,393 downwards.
TCGATGCCCGCCTTCTTCGCGGTGTCCACCGAGGCGATGAACAGCCGCAGCCGGATGGTGAGCAGTTCGATGTCGAGGAGGTCGATCTTGATGTCGCCGGCGATGACGATGCCCTTGTCGAGGACCCGTTCGAGGAGGTCGGCGAGGCTGCCGGCGGCGGGCGGGTATGCCAGGGTGTCCGGGTCCGCGTACCGGTGGTCGAGGTCGGTCACCGGGCGCTCCACGCCAGGTCAGCGGCGTCGGCGGGCACGGTCGTCGTCCTCTTCCTCGTCCTCTTCGTCCTCTTCGTCTTCGTGCTCACTGTCCTCGTCCTCTTCGTCCTCGTAGTCACCGTCCTCGTCTTCGTCCTCGTCCTCGTCTTCTTTCTCGTCGCCTTCGTACTCGTCCTCTTCGTCGTCGGCGTTCTCCTCCTCCATGGCCTCCTCGTGGGTCCGGACGACCTCGCCGTCACGGATCTCGCCGCGCCAGCCCTCGATCTCCTCCTCGTCCACCAGCGTCACGTGCCGCGCGAAGTGCTTCAGGTCCAGGCGCAGCCGGCGTCCCTGGGCGCGCCAGAGGTTGCCGGTCTTCTCGAAGAAGCCCGCCGGGTAGTACTCGCAGACCACGATCACCCGGGTCAGCCGGGGCGCCAGTTCGTGGAAGGTGACCGAGCCGCGGGTGCTGCCCTTGGCGCCCTCGGAGGTCCACACGATCCGCTCGTCGGGGACCTGCTCCTGGACGGTCGCCGTCCAGCTACGGCTGGACGGGCCGACCTTGAGGTTCCACTTGCTGGTCACCTCGTCCTCGGCGCTGACGCTGCGGACACCCTTGGTGAAGTCGCTGAACTCCTGGAGCTGGGTCCACTGGTCGTAGACGGTGCGCAGGGGGACGCCGATGTCGACGACCTCCATGATGTGCGTGGCCTTGATACTGCCGCTGCCGCTCTTGGCACTGCCGCCGCCCTTGGAGCCGCCGTTGCCGTTACCGCCGCCCTTGCCGTTGCCGCCCTTTCCGCCGCCCTTGCCGTTGCCGCCGTTGCCGTTGCCGTTGCCGTTGCCGTTGCCGTTTGCGGATGCGGTCAGGCGGTCGGTGAGGCCGCCGATCCGTTTCCCCGCCTTGCCGACGAGGCTGTGCCCCGTGGCGGAGAGGTATCCGCCGAGGGCGTCCTTGAGGCCCCCGAGGGGGGACGGTGTGCCCTTGTCCTGCCGGTCGGGGGTCATCCGCGTCCACCTCCGCGCCTGCGCGAACCCGTGGCCGTCTTCGAGGGCACGGTCTTCTTCGCGGTCTTCTTCGCCGGGCTCTTCGCCGTCTTCTTCGCGGGGGGCGCGGCCTTGCGCGGCGGAGCCTTCTTGGCCGTACGCCGACGCGGCGCGGGCGCGGGCTCGCGGTCCTCCTCCTGGTCCTCCTCCTGGTCCTCCTCGTCGTCCTCCTCGTCGGAGTAGGCGTCCTCGTCCTGCGTGTCCTCGTCCGGACCGACCTCCTCGTCGTCCCCCCGGCCCGCGCCGGTGAGCGCGTCGGTACGGTCGCGGAGGGTGTCCGCGAGGCCGGTGAGCCGTCGGTTCGCCGCGGCGGTGGCGGCCGTGCGCCCGGCGGTCAGCAGCTCGCCGCGCAGCTGCTCGGTGAGTTCCCGGATCTGCGGCGCCTGCTGGAGCCCGCCCAGTCCCTGGGACAGCAGGTCGCCCGGTGACAGGCCGATGCGCCGACCCGCGAGGTAGGAGCCGACCGCGAAGGCGAGCTTGCCCTTCTTCGTGCGCCCCAGGAGATATCCGCCTGCCATGGCTGCCGCCAGGGCCGTTTTGTTGTCGCTCATACGTGCCTTCTCTGCGCTCGATCCGTGGTGGTCGTACGGCTCCCCGGGCGGGCCGGGCGGGCCGGGCGTTCGAGGAGGGCGAGCAGCCGCTCCTCCTCCCGTTCGAAGGCCGCCTCGTCGATGGCGCCCTCGTCCAGGGCCCGGTTCAGCGCGGCCAGCCGCGCCTGGACGGCGCGCGGGTCGTAGGCCTGGCGCCGGGCCTCCTGGAGCAGGTGGTCGGCGATCCATGCCGTGCCGCGCACCGGTGCGAGGGGCAGCAGCAGGAGACCGCTCACGATGCCCACCGCGTCACCGCCCGGTCTTCGCGGGACGCGGTTCGACGAAGCTGTAGCAGGGCAGGGGGCCGGTCACGCTGAGGGCCAGCCGGTCCCCGCAGGCACGGGCCCCCGCGTCCACCGCCTCCCGGAAGCGGCGCTCGTCGCCCGCGCGCAGCAGGAACGACGCGCTGAGCACCTGCTCGCCGTCGGTGGTGCCCCCGGTCGTGCGCACCGCCAGCGGCGTCAGACGGTCCAGGATCTCCCGCGCGGCGCGCCGTGCCTCCCGGCGTACGCCGAGGGCGAGCGCCTCTCCCAGCCTGACGTTGGCCTCGTAGTCGGGACGGCGCCGGGTCCTCAGCGCCATGGACCGCAGGCTCTCGTCCCGGCGTACCAGATCGGCGAAGTGGCCCGGCACCACCGTGCCCTTGACGTTGAGTTCGACGCATCCCCGCACCTCGTCGAGCTGCTGCGCCAAGTGGACCGAGTCGGCGCGCAGTTGGGCGAGCAGGGTGTCGGTCCTGGGGCTGAGGACGGCGAACCGCATGGGCAGCAGTGGTCCCTGCGCCGCCAGTTCGTCCAGGACGGCCTGGTGGGCCAGCAGGTCGCGGCGCCGGGGCAGGAGCCGCGCGGGCGCGTCCGACACCGCGGCGCACAGGCCGGAGTCGCTCAGCAGCCGCACCGGGGCGCCGTCGACGCCGGGGGAGCGGGGGGCACGGACCCCGGCGGGCGTGATGCCGTAGACGTAGAGCGACTTCAGCACGGTGCCGGGGGCGGTGGTGGTGACGGGCGCGGTCATGCGTCCTCCCTACGGGTGCGGCGGCGGGGTCGGTCGCGCGGGCGGTCCTCCTGGGCACGGGACCGTGCGGAGGACCGGCCGCGGGGGAGCGCCTCCTCCTCGTCCGTCTCCTCGTCCGGTGTGAGGACGTCCCGCACCTTGTCGGTCAGCGAGCGTGCCGTCCGCTTGGCGCCGGCCTTGCCGACGGACTTGGCGACCGGGCCGCCGAACAGCTCGGGCACGGTCTTGGAGCGCTGGTCGTGCTCCAGGTCCAGGCGGTTGCAGGCCTCGGCGAACCGCAAGTAGGTGTCGACGCTCGCGACCACGATGCGGGCGTCCACCTTGAGGATCTCGATGCCGACCAGGGAGACGCGCACGAAGACGTCGATCACCATGCCGCGGTCGAGGATGAGTTCGAGGACGTCGTAGAGGGTTCCGGCGCGGGGCGCGCAGATGACCTCGTCGTCGTACGTGATCATGCGGTGGTCCTTCCGGGTACGCGCCTCACCGTCGGCTCACTGGTCCTGGGCACCGCGCCGGTAGCGCGCGATCCTGCGGTACTGCACGAGGTCGCCCGAGGGGTCCAGTTCGACCTCGTAGGTGGCGAGCAGACTGGTGGTGTCCGGGATGCGGGCCACTTCCAGCACGTCGACGTTGACGATCCAGCCGTCGTCCTCGCTGCGGCACACCGCGGAGACGCCCTCCAGGCGGTGCCGGATCAGCTCGGACAGGGCGTCCGCGGCACGCCGGGCGGCGGCCCGGGCACCGCGTACGGGGCGCTCGCGCGTGGTCGTGGAGGTCGTGCGGCGCCGTCGCTCGCCAGGCTCTGTCATGCTGCCCACTCTGGCCGCGGGGCACGGCGCGCGCGTGCGGGGTTACCCCATCCGGGGCGGTGCCGGAGCCAGGCGCCGGCCGCGGAGCGGGTGCGTCAGGCGTCCGGCGCGGTGGCGACCGGGCGGCGGCAGTGCAGGAAGAGGTGCGGCTCGGGCCGGGCGTCCGGGTGGGCGGGAGTGAACAGCGTCGCCTCCTCCGCCACCACCTCCAGACCGGCCTCCTCCACCACGGTGGCGAGGGCCTGCGCGGTGAAGCTGGTCACGCGGACCGGCTGTCCCATGAAGACGGCGTCGACGCCCTCCACGTCCAGCGGCACGGTCGCCAGCACCAGGTAACCCCCCGGCTTCAGCACCCGCGCCAGCCGCCCGACCAGCTCCGTCTGCTCCCGCCGGTCCAGCTGGAGCAGCGAGAAGTACACGCAGACGGCGTCGAACGAAGCGTCCTCGAGCGGTACGTCGTCGATGTCGGCGCACCGGAACGTGGCGGCCGGCACCTGTCGGGCCGCCAGCTCGACCATGACCGGCGAGATGTCGACGCCCAATACGTCGTGGCCGGCGGTCGCGAGCGTCTCGGCGGTGGGACGGCCGGTGCCGCTGCCCACGTCCAGCACCCGGCTCCCCGGCGCGAGCCGCCCGAGCAGCCACTCCAGCGAGCGCCGGTGCGTCCTCGACCCGGCGAACGCCTTCTCGTACTCGGCGCCCAGCGCGTCGAACGCGGCGCCGGGGTGCGGCCGTTGCTGGTCGTCGGTCACGACGGGTCCCTTCGGTGCGCTGAGCCGGTGCCGTCGGCATCGTTCCACCGCGACCGAGCCGCCGACAAGGACCCCTTCGGGGGAACGGCCCACCGGCGCGTCGAAAGCGCAGGTCCCGGCCGGGGCGGAGGATCACCACCGCGTCCCCGCGTCGAGTCTGCCCGACCACGCGTATACCCGGCTGCCGCCGCCCGCCGCACCCCGTGAGGCCGGCCCCGGGTGGGCGATCGCGGTGCCGTCCGACGGCGGACGTCCAGAGCGGCCGCCGGTGGATCCCGCGCCCGTGAGGTGAGGGATTCCTGAGAATCCCCGGGACGGTTGAACGCTCCGGCCCCCGACTCCGTATGGAGCCGGGGGCATTCCATGCCCGAGTCCGTCACGACACAGGAGCACGCCTTGGGACACAACAGGCGCAGACGCCCGACCGGGGCGCGGCGCGCGACCTTCGGAGCGGTCGCGCTGATACTGGGGGGCGGCGGCCTGGTGGCCGTGAACGTCTTCGCCTCCGCGACCGAATCCGGCAACACCGCCGTTCCCCTGGGCAGTTCCGGAATCGCGGCCACCGTCGACTGCCCCGACCTGACCGAGCGGCTGACCGCCGTACCGGAACCGGCCAGGCAGCAGGTCGACACCGAACTGGCGCAGCTCGACGCGCAGATCGCCACCGCGTACCGCCAACTCCAGGAATCCGCCCGCACCGCGGACGACGGCACCCTCGACGAGGCCGCCATCCTCGACCCCTTGAAGAAGGACCGGGCGGCGACCATCGAGCGCATCGCCGCCGCCGTCGACAAGGCCGGGGACCGTCCCGAGGGACTGGACACGCTGGCGGAGTGCACGCTGCGCCGCACCGAGGTCGTGCCGGACCAGGCGCAGAGCGGCAGTCCCGACCAGCAGCAGGAGCAGCAGGGCCAGGGAGAAGAACAGGAGCAGGGGCAGGAGCAGGGCCAGGACCAGCAGAACGGCGAGGGCGACGGGGCCGGAAACGGCGGACAGGCGGGCAACGGCCCGGTGGCGGCCGACTACGTCGACATCAAGTCCGTCCAGCCGAACGTGGTGAAGGCGCCCCGCCAGAAGAACGCCTCGAACGGCTCCTTCAGCACCAGCTGCGGTGTCAACGCCGAGGGCCTGTTCAACTCGGACAACCTGATCGCCGCGCCCGGCGTCAGCAACGGCGCCCACCACTTCCACGACTACGTCGGCAACCAGGACAACGACGCCTTCTCCAGCGACGAGGACCTGGCCGCCGCCGACACCAGTTGCGCCGACCAGGGCGACAAGTCCTCCTACTACTGGCCCGTGCTCCGGCTCCAGAACGGCACCGCCGAACAGGACGCCCAGTCACCCGGCGGCGGCATCGAGGGCAACGCCGGCGAGATCGTCACGCCGGCCGAGGTCACGCTCACGTTCGAGGGCCACGAGCGCGGCAAGGTCACGGAGATGCCGCGGCTGCTGCGCATCATCACCGGCGACGCGAAGGCGTTCGTCAACGGCAACGCCAACGCGAACGCCTCCTGGAGCTGCACCGGCTTCGAGGACCGGCAGCTGAAGGACAAGTACCCGCTCTGCCCCTCCGCCAGCGACGTGGTGCGCACCTTCACCTTCCAGAGCTGCTGGGACGGCCGGAACATCGACAGCGCCAACCACCGCACCCACATGGCCTTCGCCACCGCCGACGGCGGCTGCCCGGAGGGCTTCGAGGCCGTTCCGCGGCTGGTCCAGCGGGTCGTGTACGACGTGGACGCGCCCAGCCTCCAGGACGGCGGCCGGACGGTCCCGTTGTTCGCCGTGGACTCCTTCCCGGAGCAGTTGCACAAGCCGGTCACCGACCACAGCGACTTCATCAACGTCTTCGACGAGGACCTGATGCGCGAGATGACCGACTGCATCAACTCCGGCCGCGAGTGCGGTGCGGGCACGCCTCCCCCGGGTTCCGACCCGGGCCAGGGCGAGGACCCGGACGCCTCCGAGGCGCCGGACGACGGCAAGGGCGAGGAGCAGCCGGGCGGCGACGGCGGCGAGCAGACCACCCAGCCCCCGGCCGAGCAGACCGCCACGGCCTCGGCACCCGTGGAATCCGGCCAGGACGGCGGTCAGGACGGCGGTCAGGACGGTCAGGACGGCCGCGACGAGCAGAACGGCGGCGGGAACGACGGGAAGGCCCCCGGGCAGGACGACGGCCAAGGCGACGGCCAGAACCAGGGGCAGAAGCAGGGGCAGAACCAGGGGCAGAACGACGCGGAGCAGTCCGCACCCCCGGCCGGCGGGCAGGACGCCGATGCTTCCGCGAGCGCCGCGCCGAAGGCCGCCACGACACCCGCCGACGCCCCGGACGACGCGAGCAGCGCCGAGGCCGCCCCCGAGGCCACTCAGGGCAACGGCGGCGGATCCGCACCCCAGCCGCAGGCGCAGGGCGGACTCGCCGAGACCGGCTCCGGCCTCGGCCTGTGGCCCGCGGCGGTCGGCGGTGTCCTCTTCGCAGGCGGCTGTGTGCTGCTGATCCGCTCCAGGCGGCGTGTGCTCTGACGCCGACTCCGACATGACGACGGGGGGGCGGGATCTCTTCCCGCCCGCCCGTCGCGCGAACTGGCTCGTTTCGAATGTTGCCAAGGGGTTCACGCGGGCGCAGCCTGGATTCCGCGAGGCATTGGGAGCGCTCCCACTCGTGCGCCGCCCGGTCTCGGCATCTCCGTCGCCCCCCACCCGGAAGAAGGGCACTATGTATTGTCATGATCACGTCACTCCAGTGAGGCGAGTCCGCCGCACCACGACCCTCGTCCTCAGCGCCCTGACCGCGGTCCTCCTCACCCTGATCCCCTGGAGCGGCACCGCCTTCGCCCACGGCTCGGTCGTCGACCCCGCCTCCCGCAACTACGGCTGCTGGGACCGCTGGGGCGACGACTTCCAGAACCCCGCCATGGCGCAGGAAGACCCCATGTGCTGGCAGGCCTGGCAGGACGACCCCAACGCCATGTGGAACTGGAACGGCCTGTACCGCAACGGCTCCGCCGGTGACTTCCAGGCCGTCGTCCCCGACGGTCAGCTGTGCAGCGGGGGCCGGACCGAGAGCGGACGCTACAACTCGCTGGACACCGTGGGCGCGTGGCAGGCCACGGAGGTCACCGACGACTTCACCGTCAAGCTGTACGACCAGGCCAGCCACGGCGCCGACTACTTCCTGGTCTATGTCACCCGGCAGGGCTTCGACCCCACCACGCAGGCCCTGACCTGGGGCGACCTCCAGCAGGTGGCGCGTACGGGCAGCTACGCGCCCAGTCAGAACTACGAGATCCCGGTGAATACGTCGGGTCTGAGCGGCCGGCACGTCGTCTACACGATCTGGCAGGCGTCGCACATGGACCAGACGTACTTCCTCTGCAGTGACGTGGACTTCGGCTGATCGCGCCACCGCCGCCCCCCACCCCCGCCGGGCGCGCGCCGCGTCCGGCGGGGACACCGCGCGCCGCGACGTCCCGCGCAGTACTCCGCGGCCGTCCCGGAGTGCGGTATACGTCCCTGCATGGACTACTACGACCTCGGCGTCCACGGCCGACCCGTGACCACCTCGTCGCCCGAGGCCCAGCGGTGGTTCGACCGCGGGCTGGTGTGGACGTACGCCTTCCACCACGAGGAGGCCGTCGCGTGCTTCGAGGCCGCCGCCGCGGCCGACCCGGACTGCGCCATGGCCCACTGGGGCATCGCCTACGCCCTCGGCCCCAACTACAACAAGCCCTGGGAGGCCTTCGACGCCGAGGAGCTGACCCGGAACGTCGACCGCGCCCACACCGCCGTCGAACTCGCCCACGACAAGGCGGCCCGGGCCACCCCGGTCGAACGCGCCCTCATCGGCGCCCTGCGCGCCCGCTACCCGCAGGCGCGCGCCGTCGAGGACTGCTCGGTCTGGAACGCGCCGTACGCCGACAGCATGCGCGCCGTCCACGCCCTCGCCCCGGACGACCTCGACGTCGCCACCCTCTACGCCGACGCCCTGATGAACCTGACGCCCTGGCAGCTGTGGGACCTGCGCACGGGGCTGCCCGCCGAGGGGGCCCGCACCCTGGCGGCGAAGGAGGTCCTCGACCGGGCCCTGGCCGCCGACGGGGGACTCGAACACCCCGGCGTCCTGCACCTCTACATCCACCTGATGGAGATGTCACCGACCCCCGAGGCGGCCCTCACCGTCGCCGACCGGCTGCGCGGCCTGGTCCCCGACGCGGGACACCTCCTCCACATGCCGTCGCACCTCGAAGTGCTGTGCGGCGACTACCGGCGCGTGGTGTCGGACAACAGCGCCGCGGTCGCCGCCGACGAGAAGTACCGCGCGCGGGCCGGGGCGATGAACTTCTACACCCTCTACCGGACGCACAACTACCACTTCAGGATCTACGGCGCGATGTTCCTGGGCCGGTACGACGTCGCCCTCGGCACCGCCGCCCAACTCGAGGCGTCCGTTCCCGAGGAACTGCTGCACGTGCAGAGCCCGCCCATGGCCGACTGGCTGGAGGGCTTCCTGGCCATGCGGGTGCACGTCCTGATCCGCTTCGGCCGCTGGGCCGACATCCTCGCCCTGCCGCTGCCCGCCGATCCGCGCCTGTACTGCGTGACCACCGCGATGCTGCACTACGCCCGGGGCGTCGCCCTCTCGGCCACCGGCCGGGTCGCCGAGGCGGAGGCCGAACGCGTCCTGTTCCGCGACGCGGTCGCCCGGGTGCCGGACACCCGCATGCTGTTCAACAACACCTGCGCCGACATCCTCGCCGTCGCCTCGGCCATGCTCGACGGCGAACTGGAGTACCGCAAGGGCGACCACGCCACCGCCTTCGCCGCCCTGGAACGCGCGATCGGCCTGGACGACAACCTCCCCTACGACGAGCCGTGGGGCTGGATGCAGCCCACCCGGCACGCCTACGGCGCCCTGCTCCTGGAACAGGGCCGGGTCGCCGAGGCCGAGGCGGTCTACCGGGCCGACCTGGGTCTCGACGACACCCTGCCCCGCGCCCTCCAGCACCCGGGCAACGTCTGGGCGCTGCACGGACTCCACGAGTGCCTGGTGCGGCTGGACCGGGCGGGGGAGGCGCGGATCGTGGCGCAGCAGCTGAGGCTCGCCGCCGCGCTGGCGGACGTACCGGTCGAGGCGTCCTGCTTCTGCCGCCTCGACACCGCGCCGGCCCCCGGTGGGACGGGCGGCTGCTGCGCCACGGACCGGTGACCGTCCTGGACCGGGTCAGATGTTGACCCCGAAGTCCGCGGCGATGCCCGCGAGACCGGAGGCGTAACCCTGCCCGACCGCCCGGAACTTCGTCCAGGAGCAGCGCCGAGGCGTCGAGGTCGTAGTCGGTGCCGGTCGTGGTGCGCACGTCCCAGCCCAGACTGACCAGCACGGCGGTCAGGCTACGACACTGTAGAAATAGCCCTCAATACGATGGCCTTCGCACAGAGCGCAAAGAGCGCACAGCGGCGGAAGGAGGCGGGGCGTGACGGATCACCGGCGGTCGCGGCGACGGGGCCAGGGCGAGCTGGAGGCACTGGTGCTGACGGCGCTGCGCGAGGCGGACGGCCCCGCGACGGCCGGCTGGGTGCAGGAGCGCCTGGGCGGCGACCTCGCCTACACCACGGTGATCACGATCCTGACCCGGCTCCTGGAGAAGGGCGCCGTCAGCCGCGAGCGGGCGGGCCGCTCCTTCGCCTGGACGCCCGCGGACCAGGCCGGTCTGGCCGCGCGCAGGATGCGCAAGGTCCTGGACGCCGAGAGCGACCGGGAAGCGGTGCTGGCCAGCTTCGTCACCGGCCTCGACCCGGACGACGAGCGGCTGCTGCGCGACCTGCTCGGGCACGCGCGCGACGCGGAGGACGGCTGACACCGCCATGGGGGTCTTCGTCTTCCTGCCGCTGGTCCTGCCGCTGACGGCATGGCCCGTCGCCCGGCTGGCCGAGCAGCGTCTGCACCCGCGCACCGCGACCAGGCTGCTCACCGCCGTCGCCGCCGTCATGGCCCTGTGCAGCACCGTGTGCCTGGCGCTGGTGATGGTGGTCGGCACCGCGCAACTGCCCGGCAACCCGCTGCCCGACGGCTGGTCGGACCCCGAGGTGCGGGCGGCGGTGCCCTACGACGAGGTCGTCGGCAAGGCGGCGATTCCCGCACTGTGCGCCGTGCTCCTGACCTCGGCCCGAGCCCTGTGGCGGCACGGCCGGGTACGCCGCCGGGCCCACCGCGCCCTCGCCGGACTGCGGGACACCGGCGTGGCCGTACTGCCGGACGACGTGCCCTACGCGTACGCGCTGCCCGGCGGACGCCGGGACCGGGTGGTGGTCACCACCGCGCTGCTCGACTGCCTCGAACCGACCGAGCGGCGCGCGCTGTTCGCCCACGAGCGGGCCCACCTCGCCGCCCGCCACCACCGCTTCCTGCTGGCCGTCCGGCTCGCCGCGCTGGCCAACCCGTTCCTGCGCCCCCTGCGGACCGCCGTCTCCTGCACGGCCGAACGCTGGGCGGACGAGGCGGCCGCGAAGGTGGTCGGCGACCGTCGCGCCGTGGCGACCGCGATCGGCAAGGCGGCCCTCGTCTCCCGGGGCACCCCGGTCGCGACCCTGGCCGGCCTCGCGGCGCCCGGCCCGGTGCCGCGCCGGGTGGCGGCCCTGCTGGGCCCCGCGCCCGCCGTCCGCACCTGGCCCTCGGTGTTCACCTCGGTGGGACTGGCCGCGTGGGCGGCGGCCGCCGGAACGGCCGTGTCGGCGATGTCGTCGGCGAACGCCACCGTCACGATGTTCGTCATCCTGCGGGCCGCGACCCCGCTCTGAGCCCCGTCATGTTGACGGCTTCTTCCGGGGAAAGTCCCTGGTCACAGAAGTGCCCGAGAAACTTCCTCACTCGATCGGGTGATCGGCCAATCCGGAACCCGGCCGGCTCCGGATTCCCCGTGTGAGGGAAGAACCGAGACCACACCGACAGCGGACCGCCCGCCTGCGCTCCCTGCCTGCCATACGCAGGGCGGCTCGGCCCCCACACGCGCACCCCGGACCAACGGTCCGGCGTCCGGCCCCGGATCCGGGTCGGCCCGCCACCGCATAGGGGGGGACCGCCCGCCGGGCGGACCACTCACCAGGCGGACCACCGCTTCACCTTGACGAGCACCACTCTTCGCACCAGCGCAGTCTCAGTGCTGCCATTTTCCAGGGAGATTCCATGAACGCCCGTATCCGTCGCTCCGCCGTCGCCATCGTCGCTGCCGCCGTCCTGCCCCTGTCGCTGGCCGCCTGTTCCGACGACAGCGACAGCGGCTCCTCGGATTCCGCGCAGGCCGAGTCCTCGGCCCCCGCGGCCACCGACGAGCAGTCCGAGGACACCTCCGGCGACATGGCCGGCGCCGACAAGCCGTTCGGCCCGGCCTGCTCCACCGTGCCGAAGGACGGCGCCGGTTCGTTCGACGGCATGGCGAAGGACCCGGTCGCCACCGCCGCCTCGAACAACCCGGCCCTGTCCACGCTGGTGTCGGCGGTGAAGAAGGCCGGTCTGGTCGACACCCTCAACAACGCCGAGAACATCACGGTGTTCGCGCCGACCAACGACGCCTTCGCCAAGATCCCGAAGGCCGACCTGGACAAGGTCCTCAACGACAAGGCGATGCTCACCGACATCCTGACCTACCACGTCGTGGGCCAGAAGCTCGCGCCCAAGGACCTGGAGAACGGCTCCTTCGACACCCTGCAGAAGTCCAAGCTCACCACCTCGGGCTCGGACGAGGCCTACAAGGTCAACGACTCCGCCAACGTCGTCTGCGGCAACGTCAAGACCGCCAACGCCAACGTCTACATCATCGACAGCGTCCTGATGCCCAAGAGCTGACGCGGTCGGGCACGTCGGCGGCCGGGGGGGGGGTGGGGAGGAACCCCCCCCCCCCCCGCGAGTGACC
>NZ_JBHXNW010000034.1:18433-33067 GCF_042717365.1 Streptomyces sp. NPDC058534 | reverse complement strand
ACCCACCGGTTAACTACCCCCCCTGCGCCGTCGCCCCCCCGGGGGCGGGGGGGGGGGCCGGGGGGGGCGGGGGGGGGGGGGGGCCCCCCCCCCCCCCCGGCGGCGCGAGGACCCAGTGGTAGCTTGCGGAAGCCAGTCGAACCCACCTGGTGGGTCAGGGAATCCGGTGCGAATCCGGAGCTGACGCGCAGCGGTGAGGGTGACGGGCGGGACACGGGCCACTGGGCGGCGGACGCCGCCCGGGAAGGCGTCCCGCCCGGTCGATCCCGAGTCCGAAGACCTGCTGGCACCCGCGCCGCGTACGGCGCGGGACGCACCGTACGAACGGGCTTCGCGTACGAGCCCTCGACGCCAGAGGACCCTCCTTGCCCGCCTCCCTGCCCGCAGAGCGCCCAATCGGCTTCCGACGCCTCCCCGCCTCCCGCCGCGCCGTCCGCGGCATCGTCCCGCTCCTGGCCGGCGCCCTGCTGGCCGCCGGCTGCGGTTCCGGGACGGACACCGGCGGCGACTCCGCCGCCCCGGACTCGGCGGCCGGCTACCCGCGCTCCGTCCGTGACTGCGGTCACGAGGTCGAGGTCGCCGCGCCTCCCCGGCGGGCGGTCTCCCTCAACCAGGGCACCACCGAGATCCTGCTCTCGCTCGCCTGGCCGACCGCATGGCGGGCACCGCCACCTGGACCGACCCGGTGATGAAGGGGCTGGAGAAGGCGAACGCCGGCGTGCCCCGGCTCGCCGACGACATGCCGTCCTTCGAGACGGTGGACGCCGAACCGGACTTCGTCGCCGCCTCCTTCGCCTCCACCCTCGGCACCGGGGGAGTGGCCACCCCCGAGCAGTTCACCGAACTCGGCGTGCCGGCCTACCTCTCCCCGTCCGACTGCGTCGGCAAGGACAACCGCGGCGACGGCGACGGCGTCCGCAGCGAGCCCTTCACCATGGACACCGTGTACCGCGAGGTCCGCGACCTGGCCCGGCTGTTCGACGTCGAACAGCGCGGTGAGAAGCTGGTCGCCGACCTGAAGGCCCGGGTCGAGAAGGCGACTTCCGGCATCGACGGCTCCGGCGTCAGCCTCATGTGCTGGTTCGCCAACTCCACCTCGCCCTACATGGCGGGCTGCTGCGGCGCCCCCGGCGTGATGACCCGCGCGGTCGGGGCGAAGAACGCCATGGACGACACCCACGACGAATGGCCGCAGGTCGGCTGGGAGACCGTCGCCGACCGCGACCCCGACGTCCTCGTCCTCGGCGACCTCACCCGCAAGTCGCAGACGTCCGAGAGCGCCGCGAAGAAGATCGAGTTCCTGGAGTCCGACTCCGTCACCCGGAACATGACCGCCGTCCGCGAGAAGCGGTACGTCCTGCTCAGCGGGCAGGCCATGAACCCCACCATCCGCACCGTCGAGGGCGTCGAACAGGTGGCGGCTGCGCTGCGCGAGTACGGCCTCACCAAGTGACGTCCGCGAGCCGGGCGACGTCCGAGGACCGGGCGACGTCCGAGGACCGGGCGACGTCCGAGGGCCGGGCGACAGGGCGGGCTGGTCGTCTCCTGCCAGGCACGGGAGGGAGGCCCCCTGCACGGACCCGCCATGATGACCGCGATGGCACAGGCGGCGGCGGCCGACGGCGGCGCCGCCGGAATCCGGGTGACCGGCCCCGCGGACGTGCGAGCGGTCACCCGGACACTTCCCCTGCCCGTCATCGGCCTGTGGAAGGACGGCGACGACGGGGTCTACCTCACCCCCACCGCACAGCACGCCCGGGCGGTGGCCGTCGCCGGCGCCGACATCGTGGCCGTGGACGCCACCGGCCGGCCCCGGCCGGACGGACGCACCTTCCGCGACACGGTCACCGAGCTGCACGCCCGCGGCGTCCGCGTCATGGCGGACATCGCCACCCTGGCCGAGGGCCTCGCGGCCCAGGAAGCCGGCGCCGACCTCGTCGGAACCACCCTGTCCGGCTACACCCCCGAGAGCCGCCGCACCCACGACGAGCCGGACCTCCCCCTGGTCGAGGCCCTGGCGGACCGCCTGGTGATCCCCGTAATCGCCGAAGGGCGCTTCCATCTGCCCCACCAGGTGTCTGCCGCCTTCGCGGCCGGCGCCCACACGGTCGTCGTCGGCACCGCCATCACCGCCCCCACCTGGCTCACCGGCCGCTTCGCGTCGCAGGCCCCCCGCGGCAAGGTCTGACGCTCAGCGCCCGGCGGCCGGGGACGGCCCCGGGGCATCGTCCCGGTCGAGCCGGGTGAGCAGGTCGGCGACCGCTGTCGTTGCCGTGTGGTGCCAGTGGGTGCGGTGGCGGAGCATGGCGTGGTCGCCGCCCGGCACGAGGAGGAATTCGGCCCGGGCGCCTGCCGTGCGGGCGCGGGAGACGTACGTGGCGGACTCCGCCGGGTCGGTCACGCGGTCGCGGCTGCCGTGCATGACGAAAACCTGCCGGTCCCGCAGCTGGGCGACGGGCTCGCCCGGCGGGACCCACGGGGCGAGGGCCACCACGCCCCGTACCTGGGCGGCGTCCGCGGCGCGCAGGGCGGCCCGGCCGCCCATGGAGTGCCCCAGCAGGACCACCGGCACGTCGCCGACGAGGCGGTGCAGCTCGGTGAGCGCCCGCCGGGTGTCCCGCAGCGGATCCTCGGCCGCGCCGTTCCAGCCGCGGCTGCGGTAGCGCACCTGGCCAAGGAGCACGTCGTCGCGGTCGGTGGCCGCGTCCAGCGACCTCAGGAACGGGCGCATCCGCAGCGCGGCGAGCTGCCAGGGCCGCGCGGCCCGCAGGCTCTCCGCGCGGCCACCGTGCAGTACCAGCACCGCCGCTCCCGTCCGCCGCGGCCTGCGCCGCACCAACAGCGCCCCTGCCGACGGTTCGTCCCGCACGCTCATCCGGTCCCTTCCCCTGCCCTCGCCGGTCATCGGTGATCCGTTGCCGCGCCGCCCGCGGATGGGTGGACCGTCAGCGCAGGTCGGCCCAGACAGTGTGCCCTCCCGGCGCCGGCCGGTCCCCCCAGCGGGCGCTGAGGGCGTCGACCAGGAAGAGCCCGCGCCCGTCCTCACCCCAGTCGAAGGCCGGGTGCCGCCAGCGTGCCCGCACCCGCCCGACGTCGAACGCGGCGCCCGAGTCGGTGACCTCCACCCGCACCGTGCACCCACCCTGCGCCCCGCGCCGCAGGGTCAGGGCGATCCGCACCGGCGGCCTGCCGTGCCGCTCGGCGTTGGCCAGCAGCTCCGCGACGACCAGCTCGGCGTCCGCGGCGAGCGCACCCGTGCCCCAGGACGTGAGCCGGTCCCGGACCTCGCGGCGTACGACGTGCACCGCGTACGCGGGCCCCTGGGCCACCGGCTCGTAGGTGTCGTTCATGCTTCCTTGGCACCCTTTCTCCGACTTACTGCACTTTCCTTCCCACTCTTGATTCGTTGCCGCGCGCCCTCCGGATGGCTCCCCCGGAAAGCGCCCGCAACCTGGCCCAATCCGCGTGGCACGCGGCTCCGGATTACCCACGCCAGCGTTGATCACCACGGGGTGGAGGAGTAGCGAAATGCCGCGAGCGTCAGGAAAGACCGCACGCCGCACCGCCGTCATAGGCAGTGGAGTGGCCGGTCTGACCGCCGCGTACGTACTGGGCCACGCGCACCACGTCACGCTCTACGAGGCCGACGACCGCCTCGGCGGCCACGCCCACACCCACGAACTGGCCTCCGCCGACGGCCGGGTCCACCGGGTCGACTCCGGGTTCATCGTGCACAACCGCCGCACCTACCCGAACCTGCTGCGCCTCTTCGACGAACTGGGCGTCGCCACGCAGGAGTCGGAGATGAGCATGTCGGTGCGGTGCGAGGGCTGCGGACTGGAGTACGCCGGTGCCCGCGGCCCCGCCGGACTCCTCGCCCGCCCGCGCAACGCCCTGAGCGGCCCCTACCTGCGGATGCTCGCCCAGGTGCCCCGCTTCCACCGCGCCGCCCACCGGCTGCTCGGCGCCGACGCCGACCAGGCACTGACCCTCGGCGAGTTCCTCGACCGCGAGGGCTTCTCGCCGTACTTCCGCGCCCACTTCATGACGCCCGTGGTCTCCGCCGTCTGGTCCTGCGACGCGGTCACCGCCCTGCGCTACCCGGCCGCCTACCTGTTCCGCTTCCTGCACCACCACGGCTTGCTCGCGGTCGGCGGCTCACCGGTGTGGCGCACGGTCACCGGCGGCTCCCGCTCCTACGTCGACCGGATCGCCGAGCGGCTCCCCGACATGCGCACCGCCACCCCGGTCCGCTCGGTGACCCGGCACGCGGACGGCGTGGACGTGACCGCCGCCGACGGCACCACCGACACCTACGACCACCTCGTGGTCGCCGTCCACCCCGATCAGGCCCTGGAGTTGCTGGCCGACCCGACGCCCGAGGAGAAGGAGGTCCTCGGCGCGTTCCGCTACTCCCGCAACGCCACCCTCCTGCACACCGACACCACCCTGCTGCCCCGCGCCCGGAGCGCCCGCTCCTCCTGGAACTACCTCATGCCGTCCTGTGACGCGGGCGCCGACCGGGTCCGCGTCAGCTACGACATGAACCGCCTGCAACGCCTCGACGCGCCCGACACCTACGTCGTCACCCTCGGCGGCGAGGACTGTGTCGACCCGGACCGGGTACTGGCCCGTATGACCTACGAACACCCCGTCTACACACCCGAGTCGGTCGCCGCCCAGCGCCGGCTGCCCGGCCTGCGCACCCCGGTCACGGCCTACGCCGGCGCCTACCACGGCTGGGGGTTCCACGAGGACGGCTGCCGCTCCGGAGTGGAGGCTGCCGAGGCCCTCGGAGTGACCTGGTGACCCGGACCCCGACGGCACGGCCCGGCCTGTACCCCTGCGAGACCGTCCACGTACGCACCGACCCCACCCGCTACACGCTGCGGCACCGCACCTACATGTGGCTCGTCGACCTCGACCACCTCCCCGAACTGCCCCGCCCGCTGCGCCCCCTCGCCGGCTTCCGCGCCCGCGACCACTTCACCGGCGACGCCCCCTCGCTGCGGGCCGGCCTCGACCGGTTCCTCGCCGCCCGCGGCGTCGACCTGGCGGGCGGCCGGGTCCTCATGCTCGCGCACGCCCGCGTCCTCGGCCACGTCTTCAACCCACTGACCCTCTACTGGTGTCACGGCCCCGACGGCGCCCCGCGCTGCGTCGTCGCCGAGGTGCACAACACCTACGGCGAACGCCACGCCTACCTGCTCCACCCCGACGAGGCGGACGTCGCCCACGCCGACAAGGACTTCTACGTCTCGCCGTTCTTCCCCGTCGACGGCGCCTACCGCATGCGGCTGCCGCTGCCCGCGGACCGCCTCGACCTGACCGTACGGCTGGACCGGCCCGGCGCCCGGCCGTTCACCGCGACCGTCCGGGGTACCCGGCGGGAGGCGACCCCCGCCACCCTCCTGCGGCTCGCGCTGCGGCACCCGCTGTCGACGCTCGCGGTGTCCGCCGGCATCCGCAGGCACGGCATCCGTCTCTACCTGCGCGGCCTGCCCGTCCAGCCGCGCCCGAACCACCGCACCACGGAGAAAGCGACATGACCGCGACCCACCCCCGTCCCGCCGCCGCGCCCCGCGTCCCGTCGGCCCGCAGCACCCAGGTCGACCCGCACCGCTGGCCCGACGTCGCCGCCCCGCCCCGGGCCTCCCGGGCACGCCGTACCGTCGCCGCGGCCGTCGTCCGCCGGGCCCTGGACCGGCTGCCGCTGCGGGTGCGGTTCGCCGACGGCGACACCGTCGGCCTGGGCGGGCCGCTGGTGGAGGTCCACGACCCCGACGCCTTCCACGGCCGGATCGGCGCCCAGGGCCTCATCGGCTTCGGCGAGTCCTACATGGCCGGCGAGTGGGACGCCCCGGACCTGGTCGGCGCCCTCGGCGTGCTCGCCGCCGACGCCGCGCACCTGGTACCCGCCCCGCTCCAGCGGCTGCGCCGGCTGTGGCACCAGCGGCAGCCCGCCGCCCTGCGCAACACGCCCGAGGGCGCCCGGGACAACATCAGCAGCCACTACGACCTGTCCAACGACCTGTTCGCCCTCTTCCTGGACGAGACCCTCAGCTACTCCTCGGCCGTCTTCCTCGGCTTCCCCGCCCGCCGCGAGTCGCTCGCCACCGCACAGCAGCGCAAGATAGACCGCCTGCTGGACCTCGCCGAGGTCGGCGACGGCACCCGGCTCCTGGAGATCGGCACCGGCTGGGGCGAACTCGCCCTGCGCGCCGCCGCGCGCGGTGCGCACGTCACCTCCCTCACCCTCTCCCGCGAACAGCGCGACCGCGCCCTGGAACGCGCCCGCGAGGCCGGACTCACCGACCGCGTCCGCGTCGAACTGCGCGACTACCGCGAGGAGAAGGGCACCTACGACGCCGTCGTCAGCGTCGAGATGATCGAGGCCGTCGGAGCCGAGTTCTGGCCCGTCTACTTCCGCGCCCTCGACGACCGCCTCGCCCCGGGCGGCCGGGCCGCCCTCCAGGCCATCACCCTGCCGCACGACCGCATGACGGCCTCCCGCTCCACCCACACCTGGATCCAGAAGTACGTCTTCCCGGGCGGCCTGATCCCCTCCACGGAGGCGATCGAGACGACGGTCCGCGACCACACCGGGCTGCGCGTCGCCCGCCGCGACGGCTTCGGCGCGCACTACGCCGAGACGCTGCGGCTGTGGCGGGAGCGGTTCACCGAACAAGCCGCCGAGGTCGACGCCCTCGGCTTCGACGAGACTTTCCGGCGCCTGTGGACCTTCTACCTCGCCTACTCCGAGGCCGGCTTCCGCGCCGCCTACCTCGACGTCCAGCAGTACCTGTTCACCAAGGAGGGCACCGCCCGATGACCCCCGCCCGCACCGCCCGGACCGGCGCCGCCCACCGGCTCGCCGCGCTCGTCGAGGACGCGCTCGGCGGACCGCTCCCCGTCCGGCTGCGCGCCTGGGACGGCACGGAGACCGGTCCCGCAGACGGCCCCGTGGTCGTCGTACGCTCCCGGCGCGCCCTGCGCCGCCTGCTCTGGCAGCCCGGCGAACTCGGCCTGGCCCAGGCCTACGTCACCGGCGAACTCGACGTGGACGGCGACCTGGCCGACGGCCTGCGCCGGATGTGGGCGGCCACCCGCGAACGCCGCCTGCACCCGCCCCGCCCCGGCCTCGCCGACCGGGCCCGCGCCGCCGCGACCGCCGTCCGCCTCGGGGTCGTGGGACCGCGCCCGCCTGCGCCCGCCTCCCAGGCCCGGCTCCGCGGCGGCCTGCACACCAAGTCCCGCGACCGCGCCGCCATCAGCCACCACTACGACCTCTCCAACGACTTCTACCGCCTCCTCCTCGACGACACCATGGCCTACTCGTGCGGCCTGTGGGCGGACGAGTCCACCGACATCGACGCCGCCGACGCCGCCGACGCCCAGCGGGCCAAGCTGGAGCTGATCTGCCGGAAGCTGGGCCTCACCGCCGGCGCCCGCCTGCTCGACATCGGCTGCGGCTGGGGCTCGCTCACCCTGCACGCGGCCGAACGGCACAAGGCGCGGGTCACCGCGGTCACCCTGGCGCGGGAGCAGGCCGCCCACGTCCGCGAACAGGTGCGGGAGCGCGGCCTTGAGGACCGGGTGGAGGTCGTCTGCCAGGACTACCGCGACATCACGGGCGGCGACTACGACGCCGTCTCGAGCGTCGAGATGGGCGAGCACGTCGGAGACGCCGAGTACCCGGCGTTCGCCGCCGCCCTGCACCGCCTGGTACGGCCCGAGGGCCGCGTCCTGGTGCAGCAGATGTCGCGCGGCCGCAACGCCCCCGGCGGCGGTGCCTTCATCGAGGCCTACATCGCCCCCGACATGCACATGCGGCCGCTGGGCGAGACGGTCCAGCTCCTGGAGGACGCGGGACTCGAAGTGCGCCACACCGAGTCCCTGCGCGAGCACTACGTCCGCACCGTCGCAGCGTGGGAGCGCACCCTGGAGGAGCGCTGGGACGACTTCACGGCCCTCGTCGGCGAGGAGACCGCGCGGGTGTGGCGGCTGTACCTGGTGGGCGGCGCGCTCGCCTTCGAGCAGCGGCGGATGGGCGTCGACCAGATCCTGAGCGTACGGCCGACCGCCGAGGGCGTCAGCGGGATGCCCGCCACCTCGGGGGAGTGGTACGAGCGGCTGGACGCGTCGTGAGCGGCCTCCCGTGGGGCGCGTTCGCCGCCGGCCTCGGCTGGGCGGCGGCGGCCG
Organism: Streptomyces sp. NPDC058534; assembly: GCF_042717365.1. NCBI lineage: Bacteria > Bacillati > Actinomycetota > Actinomycetes > Kitasatosporales > Streptomycetaceae > Streptomyces > Streptomyces sp. NPDC058534. The sequence continues at coordinate 24,865 of NZ_JBHXNW010000034.1, read as the reverse complement.
CGTTCGCCGTCATGCTGGCCACCTTCGCGGTCGCCGTGCGCAAGGGCGTGCACCGGGTCGTGGACGTGGCGTGGGGCCTGGGGTTCGCCGCCGTCGCGGTCGTCACCTGCGTGGCGGCGGCAGCGCTGGGGGAGGGCGACGCGGTCCGCCAGGTCCTGGTGGCCGCCCTGACCGCCGTCTGGGGCCTGCGGCTGGCCGTGCACATCGGCCGACGCGGCCGGGGCCACGGCGAGGACCCGCGCTACGACGCCATGCTCGCCAAGGCGCCCGGCAACCGGAACCTCTACGCCCTGCGCATGGTCTACCTGCTCCAGGGCGCCCTCGTGTGGCTGGTGTCGCTGCCCGTCCAGGCGGCCTCCTACGGTTCCGGCCCGGTGACGGCCCTGGCCTGGACCGGCGCCGTCGTCTGGGCCGTCGGGCTGGCCTTCGAGGCCGTCGGCGACGCGCAGCTGGCCCGCTTCAAGGCGGACCCGGCCCACAAGGGCCGCATCATGGACCGCGGCCTGTGGAGCTGGACCCGGCACCCCAACTACTTCGGCGACTTCCTCGTCTGGTGGGGGCTGTTCCTGATCGCCTGCGACGCGGGTCCCGCGGCCGCCGCGGTCTCGGTGGTCTCCCCGCTGGTCATGACGTACCTGCTGATCGGCGGCAGCGGGAAGCGGCTGCTGGAACGGCACATGGCGGACCGCCCGGGGTGGTCCGAGTACGCGGCGCGCACCAGCGGCTTCTTCCCGCGCCCGCCGCGCGGACGGGCGTAGGGCGGACGCGGTGGCTGAGTGGTGAGGGCCCGCGCGCGGGCCCTCACCACTTTCAGGCCGGCATGCTCATCAGGGCGACCGGGTCGGAGGTCGGCTGCGGCGATCCGCCGGCCGGCTCGACGGTGATGCCGACGCCGCCCGCTTCGTCGACGGCGCCCTCCATGAGCACCGCCTGACTGGACCGGCCCGGATCCATCAGGCCCGCCGAACGCATCGTCCCGTGGTCGTCGAACCAGAGCTGGTACACCTTGCCCCGCGGCGGCTCGGTCATCCCCGAGGCCAGGAACACGGCCCGGTCCTGGCCGCCGGAGACCACGAGGGTCCCGGTGGCGCCGTCGGCCAGGCGCGCGGTACTGGACTCGGCGTCCGGGGCGGCCAGCACCCCGGCGAGGCTCTCGGCCTGCCGCTCGGCCTGTGCGGCCCGCTCCCCGGCGTCCTGCGCCCGCTCGTACTGCCACACCGCCGTGCCACCCAGCCCCGCCGCGGCGGCCAGGCACGCCGCCAGCGCCCAGCGGGCCAGGCCACGGCCGTGGGGCACGACGCGACGTGCCTTCTCGACCGTGCCGCCACCCGGCGGGACCTGGCGCACGGTCGCGACGCGGTGGAGCACCCGGTCCCTCATCGCGGGGCCGGGCACGAGCGTCGCGGCCAGCCCCAGCCGGGCCGTGGCGGCGGCGAACTCCCGGGTCTCCCGCTCGCAGGTGCCGCACTGCGCCAGATGCCGTTCGAAGGCGGTCCGCTCGTCGTCGGGCAGCGCGTGCAGGGCGTAGGCGCCCGTCAGGCTGTGCAGGTCCTCGGTGCGCATCACGCGCTCACCCCCAGGCAGTCGCGGAGTCGGATGAGGCCGTCACGGAGTCGCGTCTTGACCGTGCCCAGCGGCAGCGCGAGCGCCTCGGCCACCTGTCGGTAGGTCAGGCCGCGGTAGTAGGCCAGGGTGACGGACTGGCGCTGGATGTCGGTCAGGGTGCGCAGACAGCGCCGCACCTGCTCCCGTTCCAGCCGGGCCTCCACCTGTTCCGTCACGTCGTCGAACTCGGGCGTGCGGTCGAGCAGGGCGGCCTTGTGGTCGCGTGCCGCGGCGGCCTCCACCGACCGCACCCGGTCCACCGCCCGCCGGTGGGCCAGGGTCAGGATCCAGTTCACCACCGTGCCGCGCTCGGGCAGGTAGCGGGGCGCCGTGCGCCACACCTCGACCAGCACCTCCTGCGCGACCTCCTCGGACTGCGCCTGGTCGCGCAGCACGGCCCGGGCCACCCCGAGCACGGATCCCGCCATCGCGTTGTACACCGCGGCGAAGGAGTCCTGATCGCCGAGGGCCACCTCGCGGATCAGCTGTTGCAGGTCGGGCTGGGACGATGGATTTCTGCCGATCTGTACGGCTTCCTTCACGACGGTTTCTCCAAAAGAACGCGACGGGCGGGGATGCCCCAGCGTAATCCGAGACCGGACGGCCCGTGGATTGGTCGCCGGGCCGCCGAAGGACACGGTGACCTCGCCCGACGCCCACCTCTCCACGGGTACACTGGCCCCCGTTCGCGTGCGATCGGCTCCACGGAGCGGGAGGAAAGGGAGGTGAGGTTGATGACCGTGCTCGACGCCGCCCTTCGCGGCGCCCGGATCTCCCTCGCGTCCCGAGCGGCGGCCTGACCCCGCATCCCACGAACGCACACCAGAAACGGATGCCCTTCCTGTCATGTCCCACACCTGGAACACCCACGCCGAGACCGGCGCCGACATCCCCGTCATCCGCGACATCGTCCGCGCCGCCTTCCCCACACCCGAGGAGGCCGCCCTGGTGGACGCGCTGCGCGCCGACCCCGGGGCCTGGATCGACGGCCTGTCCGTCGTCGCGGTCGACGGCGCCGACCGCCCCGTGGGCCACGCCCTGCTGACCCGCTGCCACATCGGGGACCGCCCGGCGCTCTGCCTGGCACCCGTCGCCGTCCGGCCCGAGTCGCAGCGCAGCGGCGCCGGCGCGGCGGCCGTCCGGGCCGCGCTCACGGCGGCCGAGCGGCTCGGCGAGCACCATGTCGTCGTCCTCGGACACCCGGAGTACTACCCCCGGTTCGGCTTCACCCGGGCCTCGGCCCACGGCATCGGCCTGGCCATCGACGTCCCGGACGAGGCCCTCATGGCCCTCACCCTGGACGCCGCCCACCCGCTGCCCGCCGGCACCGTCCGGTACGCGGCGCCCTTCGGTATCTGATCCGCGACTGATCCGACACCCCCTGTGCCGGCGGGAGTCCTTCCCCGTCGGCACACGGCATTTTCCTGGGTCCAAAGACGCGACATCGCGACCGGCCGACCGATCTCGGCGGAGACCCGCGGAAAGGTCCTGGACGCCGCCCGCAGCCTCGGCTACGTCCCCGACCCGGCCGTCAGCCGCCTCGCCGCCGCCCGCAACAACCTGCTCGGCGTCTTCAGCTTCCCCGCGACCTTCCCGACCGACGTCCGGCACTCGTACTACCCGTTCCTCGTCGGCGTCGAGCAGGAGGCCGCCGCGCAGGGCTACGACCTGGTGCTGATCACCGGCTCCAGCAGCGGGGGAGCGGGCGCGTCCGGGGCCGGCGCGCTCAACCGGGTGCGGCTGGCGGACGGCTGTCTCTTCCTGGGCCGCCACGCCCCCGCGGACGAACTGCGACGGCTGGTGGCCGACGACTTCCCGGTCGTGCACGTCGGCCGGCCCGACGAGGTGGAGGGCCTCGCCTGGGTCGGCGCCGACTACGTCAGCGCCAGCCGCGAGGTCGTCACGCTGAACAACAAGACCACCGCGACATCGGCTGGGGCTGGTCCGCGGACGGCCGCACCTGGACGTTCGCCCAGCAGCCCCTGGTGCGCCACGGTGACGTCGGCGCGGTCAACGTGGGCGGACCGCACCTGCTGCACCGGAACAACAGCACCTACGTCGCAACAAGGACAAGGAGAGCGGCGGCGACCTGATGATCACCGAGGTCGGCAACGACTTCCCGCTCCGCAGGCATCTCGGCGTCTTCTACAACTCCCGCGGCTCCGCTCCGGAGAACGGCCGCGCGGCCGCGCCCTCCTTCGCACGGACCGCGGCGTCCCCTACATGACCTATGAGGCGGGTGAGCGCCTGGCCGGGTCGATCGCGATGGCCCGCGGCTGACGCCCGGTCCACCGCCGTGGAGGAACAGTGGGGCCGCCCGTCCGAACCGGACGTGCGGCCCCGCTGTCGTCGGGTGCCTCAGGCGACGGGCGCCGCCGGGCCCTTGTCGGCCGGGGCGGCGGCCGTCTCGCCGGCCTCCTCGGCCAGGCGCTCCATGCCGCTGGTGGTCTTCAGCGGCTTCTCCTTGATGAACACGACGGCGACCAGCGCGAGCACCGCGAACGGCGTGGCGACGAGGAACAGGTCGGCCGTGGCGACGGCGTAGGCGTGCTCGACGATCGTCCGCATCGGTGCGGGCAGCGCGGACATGTCCGGGACGCTGCTCTCGGCCGACCCCTCACCGCCGGGCACGGTGATGCCCGCGCCGCTGAGTCCCTTGGTGATCTCACTGGCGACACGGTTCGCGAGGATCGCGCCGAGGACGCTGACCCCGATGGTGCCGCCCATGCTGCGGAAGAAGGACAGCACGGAGGTCGCCGCGCCCAGGTCGGCGGCGGGCACGTCGTTCTGGGCGGCCAGCACCAGGTTCTGCATCAGCATGCCGACGCCGACGCCCAGCACCGCCATGTAGAGGCTGAGCAGGCCGAAGTGCGTCTTGGCGTCGATCGTGGCCAGCAGCGCGAGGCCGACGGCCATGATGACCGCCCCCGCCACCAGGTACCGCTTCCACTTGCCGGTCCGGCTGATCACCTGTCCGGCGACGGTGGACGACACCAGCAGACCGAGGATCATCGGCAGGCTCATCAGACCCGCGACGGTCGGCGACTTGCCCAGCGACACCTGGAAGTACTGCGAGAGGAAGACGGTCCCGCCGAACATGGCGACACCGACCAGGAGGCTGGCGACCGTGGTCAGGGTGACGGTGCGGTTGCGGAAGATGTCGAGCGGGATGACCGGCTCGGGCGTGCGGGCCTCGACGAAGACCGCGGCGGCCAGCAGCAGCACACCACCGCCCGCGAGAGCGGCGGTCTGCCAGGAGGCCCAGTCGAACTCGTTGCCGGCCAGGGACACCCAGATGAGCAGCGCGCAGACACCGGCGACGATCAGGAAGGCGCCCAGCCAGTCGATCCGCACCTCGCGCCGCGTGGTCGGCAGCCGCAGCGTGCGCTGGAGGAGGGCGATGGCGAGCAGGGCGAACGGGACGCCGATGAAGAAGCACCAGCGCCAGCCCAGCCACGAGGTGTCCACCAGGACGCCGCCGACCAGCGGTCCGGCGACCGTGCCCACGGCGAAGACGGCGCCGAAGATGCCGGCGTACTTGCCCAGCTGGCGGGGCGGGATGACGGAGGCCATCACGACCTGCGCGAGGGCGGTCAGACCGCCCGCGCCGATGCCCTGCACGACCCGACTGAAGATCAGCAGGCCGACACCGTGCGAGAAGCCGGCCAGCAGCGAGCCGATCACGAACATGCCGAGCGACAGCTGGAGGAGCAGCTTCTTGTTGAAGAGGTCGGACAGCTTGCCCCACAGCGGGACCGTCGCGGTCATCGCCAGCAGTTCGGAGGTGACGACCCAGGTGTAGGAGGACTGGCTGGCGCCCAGGTCGGCGATGATCGTGGGCAGCGCGTTGGCCACGACGGTGCCGGCCAGGATCGCGACGAACATGCCGGCCATCAGACCGGACATGGCCTGGAGTATCTGCCGGTGGGTCATCGAGGTGGGAGGCGCGTCGGCGGGCGCCGGGGGTGTGGTCACGACATCTCTTTCGGTGGTGGTCGGGTGGGTCGCGAGCCCGGCGCGGAGGCTACGCGGAGGGTGCCGGGAGACCGGCGGCGAGGAGGGTGAACACCTCGTGGAAGACGTCGAGGAAGGCGGCTTCCTGCTGATGGGCGGACCAGTGCTCCACGCTGGTCCGCACCGCGGCGCCCGCCACCGCGGCCAGCAGCCGCGGGTAGAGACCGGACGCGGCCTCCTCGCCGCCGGCGGCGAGGAGCCGTTCGGCGAGGGCGTCGGCCAGATCGGCCTCGGCCGCGATGTGGGCGCCGACGCCGCGCGCCAGGAGGTGCGGCGAGGCGTGCAGCACCTCGGCGTGCAGCCGCCACAGCTCGTGCTGCTGCTCCGCCTCGGCGAGTTCCGCCGCCATGGCCTCGCGCAGGGCCTCCAGCGGGGAGAGCGCGGGCGGCGCGTCCAGGACGGCGCGCCGCATGCGCGTCCCCGCGTCCGCGTCGATCACGACGAAGGCGTCGTCGCGCGTGTCGAAGTAGTTGAAGAACGTGCGCACCGACACCCCGGCCGCGGCGCTGATCGCCTCGACGGTGACCTTCTCCGCCCCGTGCTCGGCGGCGAGCCGTACCGCGGCCTCGGTGAGGGCGGCACGCGTCGCCCGCTTCTTCCGCTCCCGCAGTCCGCCTCCCGCGGCACCCTTCTCCGACATAAGTTGCATGGTATGCAAAGATGCATGGCATGCAAAATTGAGCGCCGCTCGGGTCCCCCGACCTGACGCGCTGCCGCTCCTTTGTCACAGAGCATGAACAACTCCTGGGTCCCGCACCGAAGTTGCTGTACACCGGGCAGCAGCGCGGCCGGCACCGGGGTCGGCGCCGGTGC
>NZ_JBHXNW010000034.1:1289-18423 GCF_042717365.1 Streptomyces sp. NPDC058534 | reverse complement strand
GCCCGAGGCGGCACGCGGGCCGCGGGCCGAGGCCGGGCCGCCGGCGCGGGACGTCGTGGGGGGGGGGGGCCGGGCGCGGGGGGGCCGGGGCCGCCGGGGGGGCGCGCGGCGGGGGGGCGGGGCCCGGCGCCCCCCCCGCTGCTCGCGCCCCCGTGCCCTCCCCGCACCCCGTCCGGAACGCGACGTGACCCGAACGGCCCTCTCGGGTACCCGGCCGGTCGGCGCGGGGTTGGGATGTGCACGGGACCCCGCGCCCTCGCCGCCCGACCGCTGTCCCGATCCGGAAGGACCCCCGATGTCCGCCGACACGCAGCAGGCGCCTCCAGGGCTCACCGACGAGGAGCTCGCGGGCCTGGACGCCCACTGGCGCGCCGCGAACTACCTCTCCGTCGGTCAGATCTACCTGATGGGCAATCCCCTGCTGGCCGAACCCCTGCGCCCCGAGCACGTCAAGCCACGACTGCTCGGCCACTGGGGCACCTCACCGGGACTCAACCTGGTCCACACCCACCTCAACCGGGTGATCAAGGCGCGCGACCTCGACGCGCTGTGCGTCTGGGGTCCGGGCCACGGAGGGCCCGCCGTGCTTGCCAACGCGTGGCTGGAGGGGTCGTACAGCGAGACCTACCCGGACGTCTCCCGGGACGCGGCGGGCATGGCCCGGCTGTTCCGGCAGTTCTCGTTCCCCGGCGGCGTGCCGAGCCACGTGGCGCCCGAGACACCGGGCTCGATCCACGAGGGCGGCGAGCTGGGCTACGCCCTCTCGCACGCCTACGGCGCCGCCTTCGACCACCCGGACCTGCTGGTCGCCTGCGTCATCGGGGACGGCGAGGCGGAGACGGGCCCGCTGGCCACGTCCTGGCACTCCAACAAGTTCCTCGACCCGGTGCACGACGGCGCCGTCCTGCCGATCCTGCACCTCAACGGCTACAAGATCGCCAACCCGACGGTCCTGGCCCGGCTCCCCGAGGACGAACTCGACGCGCTGCTGCGCGGCTACGGCCACGACCCGATCCCTGTCACCGGCGACGACCCCGCCGCCGTCCACCGCGCCACGGCACAGGCCATGGACACCGCCCTGGACCGCGTCGCCGCCATCCAGCGCGCCGCCCGGGAAGGCGGTGCCACCGACCGCCCCCACTGGCCGGTGATCGTGCTGCGCACGCCCAAGGGCTGGACCGGACCCGCCGAGGTCGACGGACTGCCGGTGGAGAACACCTGGCGCGCCCACCAGGTCCCCCTCTCCGGCGTCAGGACCAACCCCGACCACCTCGCGCAACTGGAGCGGTGGCTGCGCTCCTACCGGCCCGAGGAACTCTTCGACGACGCCGGAACCCCGCGGCCGGCCGTCCTCGCCGCCGTGCCGGAGGGCGCCCGCCGGCTGGGCGCCACCCCGTACGCCAACGGTGGCCTGCTCCTGCGGGAACTGCCCCTGCCCCCGCTGGAGAAGTACGCCGTGCCCGTCGACGCGCACGGCTCCGCCATGCACGAACCCACCAGCGTCCTCGGCGACCTGCTCCGGGACGTCATGGACGCCACCGCCGACCGGCGCGACTTCCGGCTCGTCGGCCCCGACGAGACCGCCTCCAACCGCCTCCAGGCCGTCTACGCCGCCAGCGGCAAGGCCTGGCAGGAACGGACGCTGCCCGTCGACGAGGACCTGGACCGGCACGGCCGCGTGATGGAGATCCTGTCCGAACACACCTGCCAGGGCTGGCTGGAGGGCTACCTCCTCACCGGCCGGCACGGCCTCTTCTCCTGCTACGAGGCCTTCGTCCACATCGTCGACTCGATGGTCAACCAGCACGTCAAGTGGCTGCGCGTGACCCGCCGCCTGCCCTGGCGGGCACCGATCGCCTCGCTCAACTACCTGCTCACCTCGCACGTCTGGCGCCAGGACCACAACGGCTTCTCCCACCAGGACCCCGGCTTCGTCGACCACATCCTCAACAAGAGCCCCGAGGCCGTACGGGTCTACCTGCCGCCGGACGCCAACACCCTGCTCTCCGTCGCCGACCACGCCCTGCGCAGCCGCGACTACGTCAACGTGATCGTCGCCGGCAAACAGCCCTGCTTCGACTGGCTGTCCATGGACGAGGCCAGGACGCACTGCGCGCGGGGCGCCGGCGTCTGGGACTGGGCCGGCACCGAGGACGGCAGCCGCGAACCCGACGTGGTGCTCGCCTGCGCCGGCGACGTCCCGACCCAGGAGGTGCTGGCCGCCGCCCAGCTCCTCCGCCGCCACCTGCCCTCACTCGCCGTGCGCGTGGTCAACGTCGTGGACATCGCCCGCCTGCTGCCCAGCGGTGAACACCCGCACGGCATGAGCGACTTCGAGTACGACGGCCTGTTCACCGCCGACAAGCCGGTGATCTTCGCGTACCACGGGTACCCCTGGCTGATCCACCGGCTCGCCTACCGGCGCACCGGCCACGCACACCTGCATGTGCGCGGCTACAAGGAGATCGGGACCACCACCACACCGTTCGACATGGTGGTGGGCAACGACATGGACCGCTACCGCCTCGTCATGGACGTCATCGACCGGGTGCCCGGCCTCGCCGTGCGCGCCGCGGACGTACGGCAGCGGATGGCGGACGTACGGCTGCGGCACCACGACTGGATCCGCGAACACGGAGTGGACCTGCCCGAGGTCGCCGACTGGAGCTGGGAGGGCTCGCGGTGACCGCCACCCCGTCGACCTGGGACTACGACCACTACGACGCCGCCGAGGAGCGGCTGCGCGAGTCTCTGTGCACGCTCGGCAACGGTTACTTCGCCACGCGCGGCGCGCTGCCCGAGTGTGCCGCGGACGACACGCACTACCCGGGCACCTACGTGGCCGGCTGCTACAACCGGCTCACGTCGACCGTCGCCGGACGAGAGGTGGGGCACGTCGAAAATGAGGACGTGGTCAACCTGCCCAACTGGCTGCCGCTGCGTTTCAGGCCCGCCGGGGAGGACTGGCTCACGCCGGACACCGCCGAGGTCCTCGACCACCGCCAGACCGTGCACCTGGACTCGGGCGTGCTGGAGCGCCGCACCCGCTTCGGCCTCGGCGGGGGCCGTGTGCTGTCGGTGCGCCAACTGCGTCTGGTGCACATGGCCGATCCCCACCTCGCCGCCCTGCGCACGGAGTTCACGGCCGAGGCCGGCCCGGTCGACCTGGAGGTGGAGTCGGCCCTCGACGGCGGCGTCACCAACTCCGGGGTACCGCGCTACCGGGACCTGGACGGCAGCCACCTGATCCACGTGCACACCGGCAGCGCCGGCGACGGCACCGTGTGGCTGCGCTGCCGCACCCGCACCTCGGACATCCGGGTGGGCATGGCGGCCCGCACGACCGCCGACGCGCCCGTCACCCCGGCGCGCGAACACCTGTGCGTCACCCAGCGCACGAACCTGCGCACGGAGTCCGGCCGCACCGTCACCGTCGACAAGGTCGTGGGCCTGCACACCTCACGCGACCCGGCGATCAGCGACCCGCTCCAGGCCGCGATCGACCGCGTGGCCGCCGCCCCCGGCTTCGACGAACTGCTGCTGACGCACCGGACCGCGTGGGGCCAGCTGTGGCGCCGGGCCGAACTCGACGTGCCCGGTGAGGCGGGCAGCATCCTGCGCCTGCACCTCTTCCACGTGCTGCAGACCCTCTCCCCGCACACCGCCGACCTCGACGTGGGCGTACCCGCGCGCGGACTGCACGGCGAGGCCTACCGCGGCCACGTCTTCTGGGACGAGCTGTTCGTCCTGCCCTACCTCAACCTCCACTTCCCCGAGGTGTCCCGGGCTCTGCTCCACTACCGGCACCGCCGCCTGGAACGGGCCCGCGCAGCGGCCCGCGCGATCGGCAGACGCGGCGCGCTCTACCCGTGGCAGAGCGGAAGCGACGGCCGCGAGGAGACGCAGCGACTGCACCTCAACCCGCACTCCGGCCGCTGGCTGCCGGACCACTCCCACCTCCAGCACCATGTGGGCTCGGCGATCGCGTACAACGTGTGGCAGTACTGCGAGGCCAGTGGCGACGCCGAGTTCCTGCACACCAAGGGGGCCGAGACGCTGCTCCAGATCGCGCGCTTCTGGGCCGACTCCGCCCTCTGGGACGACCGGCTCGGACGCCACCGCATCCGGGGCGTCGTCGGCCCCGACGAGTACCACGAGGCCTACCCCGGCGCCCGGCGACCCGGCCTCGACGACAACGCGTACACCAACGTCACCGCCGCCTGGGTCCTCACCCGCACCCTGGAGGTCCTGGCCGACCTCCCCGAACCCCGCCGCCGCGAACTCGTCGAACGCACCGCCCTGGGCGACGGCGAACTCGAACAGTGGGACAGCGTCTCCCGCACGCTCCACGTCCCCTTCCACGAAGGTGTCGTCAGCCAGTTCGAGGGCTACGGCGACCTCGCCGAACTCGACTGGGACGGCTACCGCGAGCGCTACGGCGACATCCGGCGGCTGGACCGCGTCCTGGAGGCCGAGAACGACAGCGTCAACAACTACCAGGCGTCCAAACAAGCCGACGTGTTGATGCTGGGCTACCTGTTCTCCCCGACCGAACTCCTGTCCCTCTTCGGGCGGCTGGGCTACCGCCTGGACGAGGAGACCTGGCAGCGCACCGTCGACTACTACCTGGCCCGCACCAGCCACGGCTCCACCCTCAGCGGACTCGTCCACGGCTGGATCCTGGCCCGCGCCCGGCGCGCCGAGGCCTGGACCTTCTGCCAGGAGGCGCTCAAGGGCGACGTCGCCGACCTCCAGGGCGGCACCACCGGCGAGGGCATCCACCTCGGTGCCATGGCGGGCACCCTCGACCTCGTCCAGCGCGGCCTGACCGGCCTGGAGACCCGCGCGGGCGCCCTGTGGCTGAACCCGGTGCCGTTGCCGGAGCTGTCCTCGTACGGGTTCTCCATCCGCTACCAGGGCCACTGGGGCGTCCGGTTCCGGCTGGAGCACGGCCGGCTGGAGATCGCCGTACCCGAGTCCGGTCCGCTGCCGATCGACGTGCGGCTGCCGGACCGCGAGGTGCGGCTCCAGCCGGGCGACACCTGCCGGCTCGCGCTCCCCGACTGACGCCGGGGACCGTCAGCCCGGCAGCGGGTAGGTCACCGTGCGCGGGAACCCGTCCGGCCTGCCGTCGGTGTAGGTGAGGGTGATCCGGCTGAAGTGCCGCTCACCCGCGTCCCCGTCCGAGGCCGTCGGCCGGTCGAGCCGCACGGTCACGGGGTAGGAGCGGAACGCGCCCGCGGCGCAGTAGGGGTCGCAGTCGTTGACGGCGTTGCTGCCCCGGCCCACCGCGGCCTCGGCGTCCCAGCGGTACCAGTGCATCGAGACCAGGCGGCTGTTGCCGTCCCCGCAGGCCAGGATGTACGTCCCCGGCCGCACCTCCGGCTGCCCGGCGCAGTCCACCAGCACCGGGTCCGCCGTCTGCTGGGCCGGTGCCGCCGCTGCGGCGGTGGCCGTGCCCAGGGGTACTGCGAGCGCGACGACGGCACACAGCGTGACCGCCGCCCTCATCGGGTTCCTGCCCATGTCTGCTCCCAGCCGTCTCGGGATCGCTTGTCTCCGCTCTCCTTTTCCCGTACGACCGTACGGCCGAGCCACGAAACGCACCACTCGTACGGAGTAGCCTGACCGCGCACGCGTCTTCCCTCTGGGGGCCCAGCGGTCAGAAATCCACCGGGTCACGCACCAGCGGGCACGTCATGCAGTGACCCCCGCCCCGGCCGCGGCCCAGTTCCGCGCCCACGATGGGGACGACCTCGACGCGGGCCTCGCGGAGGAGGGCGTTGGTCGCGGTGTTGCGGTCGTAGGTGAAGACCACGCCGGGTTCCACCGCGACGCCGTTGTTGCCGCTGTCCCACTGCCGGCGTTCGGAGGCGTAGGCGTCGCTGCCCGTCTCCACCACCCGGAGCGAGGAGAGGCCGAGTGCTTTGGCGACGACGTCGACGAAGGGGGTGGTGCCCTCGTCGACGACGTCGAAGCCGGGTGCCCGGTCGCCGGGGCGCAGCGAGAAGGTGTGCACCCCGTCCATGATGCGCGGACAGAGGGTGACCACGTCGCGGTCGGCGAAGGTGAACACCGTGTCCAGGTGCATGGCGGACCGCAGCTTCGGCATCCCGGCGACCACGACGTGCTCGGCCGCGCCCTCGCGGAACAGCGCGGCGGCGACCTGGGTGACGGCCTGCCGTGAGGTGCGCTCGCTCATGCCCATGAGGACGACGCCGTTGCCCACCGGCATGATGTCCCCGCCCTCGAAGGTGGCCTGCCCCCAGTCGCGTTCGGGGTCGCCCCACCACACCGTCGAGCCCCTGAAGTCGGGGTGGAAGGTGTAGATCGCCTTCATGAGCAGCGTCTCGTCGTGCCGTGCGGGCCAGTACAGCGGGTTCAGTGTGACTCCGCCGTACAACCAGCAGGTGGTGTCGCGGGTGTAGAGGGTGTTGGGCAGCGGCGGCATCAGGTACTCGCGCGCACCGGTCGACTCCCGGGCGAGCGCGAGGTACGGGGAGCGGAAGTCCCCCGGCAGGTCGCCGGTGGCGAGACCGCCGACGAGGTACTCCGCGAGCTCCCGGGGCGACAGGGTCTCCAGGTAGGCGCGGGTCGCGTCGACGAGGCCGACGCCGACCCGGTTGGCGACGATCTTCCGGTCCAGGAGCCATGTCTTCGCCTCCGGGATCCCCATGATCTGCGCCAGCAGGTCGTGCAGTTCCACCACCTCCACCCCGCGCCGGCGCAGTTCGCCGACGAACGCGGCGTGGTCGCGCTGGGCGTTCTCCACCCACATCACGTCGTCGAAGAGCAGGTCGTCGGAGTTGGTGGGGGTGAGCCGCCGGTGCGCGAGACCCGGCGAACACACCAGGACCTTGCGCAGTCTGCCGACCTCGGAGTGGACGCCGAGCGCGGGCTTCGCGGCGCTCTCGTTGCTGGTCACACGGCCTCCTTGAAGGATGACTCACAGGCTGATCCACCCGGCCGACGAGACCGAGCACGGCACCCACCACGGAGACGGCCAGGACGACGACTTCCCCGGGCGAGAACAGCCGCCGGCCCTGTTCCCGGCGGGCCATCACGAACAGGGCGGTCGCCGGGGCGTAGAGGTTGAAGGACACCAGCAGGAACTTCAGGCCGGCCGCGTACAGCAGGAACGCCGTGTACAGCGTCGCGACGACCGCGCACGTCAGCTCGCGCCGGGAGGTGCGGCCACCCTCGGTGCGCGGATCGTCCCGGCTGCCGATCCGCACCGCGAACCCCGCCGCCAGCAGGTACGGGATCAGGGAGAGGGCACTGGTCAGGTTGAGCGCGAAGTCGAACGCGTCGTCCGAGAAACTGGTGGCGATCAGCACCACCTGGGTGAGCAGCGAGGTCATCAGCAGCGCCGGCACGGGCACGTCCACGGCGTTGGCACGGCGCAGGAAGCGCGGCATGTCGTCGTCCTTGGCCGCGACGAAGAGCACCTCCGCCGCCATCAGTGTCCAGGCCAGGTAGGCGCCCAGCACCGACACGATCAGGCCGACGCTGATGAACACCCTGCCCCAGGTGCCGACGGCCGACTCCAACACGCCCGCCATGGAAGGCTGGCGCAGGCCCGCGATCTCGTCCATCGGCATGATGCCGTACGACACGATGGTGACCGACGCGAAGACGGCGAAGACGCTGAGGAAGCCCAGCACCGTCGCCCGGCCCACGTCGGAGCGGCGTCTGGCGTGCCGGGAGTAGACGCTGGCGCCCTCGACGCCGAGGAACACGAAGACGGTGGCCAGCATGGTGCCGCGCACCTGGGTGAACAGGGAACCGGCATAGTCGGCGCCGCCGAAGTTGTCGGCGAACACACCCGGCTCGAAGTACACCAGGGCCAGGATGACGAAGAAGACGATGGGGACGAGCTTGGCGACGGTGACGACCTTGTTGATGGCGGTCGCCTCCTTCACCCCGCGCCGGATGATCCAGAAGAAGGCCCACAGCCCGAGGGAGGACAGGACGACCGCGAGGGCGGTGTCCCCGTCGCCGAGGGCCGGCCAGATCGAGCCCACGGTCGACATGATGAGGACCCAGTAGGTCACGTTGCCCACACAGGTGGAGGCCCAGTAGCCGAAGGCGGCGAAGAAGCCCGGGTACTCGCCGAAGCCCGCCTTGGCGTACGCGTAGACACCCGCGTCGAGGTCGGGCCGGCGTACGGCGAGGCACTGGAAGACGAAGGCCAGCATCAGCATGCCCGTACCGGCGATCGCCCACGCGATGAGCGCCCCGGCGACACCGGTCTCCTCGGCGAACCGCCCCGGCAGTGAGAACACACCGGCGCCCACCATCGACCCGACGACCATGGCGGTCAGGGTCAACAACGGGAGTTTGGCGGTGGGCGGGGATGCGCCGTCGGCGTCGGAAGCAGCGGCCTGCGACATGCCGTCCCTCCGGGTGGCTGGGCGACTGGGACCACTGTGCCTCAGGTGGCAGAAGGGGGCATCCCGGCCAGGGCGACCGTCACTGCGCGGTGCGCAGGTCGGTGCCGCGCCGGGCCAGGCTGAGGACGCCCACGACGATCAGGCCCACACCGAGGAGCTGCGGCACGACCCACCAGTCACCGCGCACGTCCTCGCGGTACAGGACCACGCCGAGCAGCAGGCTCACCGCCGCGTCGCCCAGGGTCAGCGCGGGCTGGGAGGCGACGAGCGGGCCGCCCTGCATGGCGTGCTCCAGCAGCAGCACGGCACACACACCGGCCGCGGCGAACCCGTAGGTCTGCCAGGCGGTCAGGAAGCCGGTCAGGCCGTCGGAGTCCAGGACACGCATGGAGTCCTTCATCAGACCGGCCGTCAGCGCGTAGCACACCGCGGTGGCCGCGCCGAGGCATCCGGCGCGGGCCTTGCCGACGGGCCGCTTCAGTCCGGCCGACGCGAGCAGCACGGCCGCCCCGGCACATGCCGCCAGCGCGGGCACCCAGCGGTCCAGCGGCACGTCCGCCTCGCCGTGGTCCGGTGCCGCCGAGACCAGCGCGACACCCAGCCCGACGACCACCGCGCCCACGGCGAGCCACATGACCTGCGGCAGCCGGCCGCCGGTCACCAGTGAGGCGAGCAGCAGGGCCAGCGGAAGCTCCAGCACGAACAGGGGCTGTACGAGTGACAGGGGCCCCGTCGCCAGTGCCACCGCCTGCCCCACACCGGCCACCACGACGGCCAGCATGCCGCCGAGCCACACGGGCCGCCGGAGCAGGTCGAGGACGAGCCCCGGGCGGAAACCCTGTGACTGCGGCACGCTCAACGCGGCACGCCGCTGGAGCACGGTGGCCAGCGCGTTGCTGAACGCGGCGAGGAGTGCGAAGAGCACCGGCAGCACAAAGCCCATCCACCGATACTCACCCCGATTCCCCCCGGCCGCGCGCCGCACCGCGCCCAGGGGGCCGGTGTGCTCAGCTGCCGCCCTGCGCGGACGACTCCGCGCTCGCGGTGTCCTGCTTCCGCTTCGCCTCGGAGGCGTCGGTGGCGGTGTAGTAGACCGAGGAACCCTGCTTGGTGCGCTGGGCCTGGTTCTTGGCGACGAGCCCTTCGAGGGTGGTGCGCACGACCGTGGTCTTGACGTTGCGCTCGGCGTGGGCCTTGCCCAGGGCCGTGGTCACCTCGGCGGCGGACCGCGGCTCGCTCGCGTCGACGAGGTGGGTCCGCACCAGTTCGACCAGCGTGGGCTGGGCGGCGGTCTGCGCGGGTGCCTTCTTCGCCGCGGGCTTCGCGGCGGCCTTCGTGGCCGCCTTGGTGGTGGCCTTGCCGGCCTGCTTGGTGGCCGGCTTGTCGACCTGCTTCGCGGCCGCCTTGGCGGCGGGCTTCGTCGCCGACGGCTTGGTGGCCTGCTTGACGCCCGGCTTCGCCGCGTCGGCGCGCTTGGGCGCGGTGGCGGCCTTCTTGCTCCGCGAGCGCCCGCGGGTGGCCGGCTCGGCCGGGGCGCTGTCGCGCGGCGCGGGCACGGTGGCCGCAGCGGTCGCGGGCTCCGGCGCGGTGACGCCGAGCGCCTGCTGCACGCTCACCAGCAGGGCGTGGTCGTGCTGCAGCGCGGCCAACTGCTGCTGGAGTGCGGTGAGCTCCGCGCTGACACGTTCCTGCTCCTTGACGTTGCGCTCCAGGTCGTCGGTGACCTGGACGCTGTACTGCGACGCCAGTTGGGTGGCGGACTGCGTCGTGCTCTCGGACATGAGGGTGACTCTCCTCGATTCGCGGCCGTGAAGGCTCGTGAGGAACGGCGGGACACACAGATAGTACGGACGAACAGCGTCTGTTGTTCCCCTGTTTGCTGCCGGGCCGGTATACCACGTATGGCCGCCGACATGGTATGTGCCGCCGCAATCTCGTGTGTGTGTTCGGAACACATGCCCCCCGCGCTCACCCGCCCTGGGGCACCTCCACGATCTTTCCGTCCTCGTCGACGGTGTGTGTCTGCCAGTAGGTGTCCCACTTGTCACCGACGTGCTTGGGCACCTTGCCCTCGGGGTAGCGGGTGTAACCCTTGGGCGGTTCCTCGTCGTTGGGCACACATGCGCCGCCGGTGCCGCCGATGCTCATGACCGGGTACTCGCCACCGCCGCACGTCGCCTCCTCGATGGAGCAGCCGGTCATGACCGCCGCGGCGGCCACACAGGCCAGGACCGGATGAACTCGCTTGACGGTACGCACGATTGGCTCCCTCGGGTGACTGATACCGCAAGCCTCCCGCGACGGGTGGGACACATCATGAGTACGGATACTCAACCGGATGTGCCGCACTACCTGACCCGCGTGACCAGACGGTCCACCCGGCGTGCGGCCGCACGTGCCTCCCGCTCCGCCCCGGTCACCGCCTTCGTGGCCGCACGGGCCCCCTCCTCGGCGTCCAGCCGTTCCCGCCCGGTCCGGTCGAGGTCCTCGCGTGCCGCGCGCAGCCCTTCCTCCGCGGCCGACACCGCCTCGCGGGCACGGTCGTGTTCCTCGTCCGTCCGCCGGAGCAGTGCCTCGGCGTCCGCCTGCCGCGCCTGTGTGTCCCGCAGTTGTTCCGCGGCCCGCTCCGCCTCCTGTTCGGCGCGGACGAGTTCCTCCTGCCGTTTGCGTCGCCGCTCGGCGAGTTCGTCCTTGGTCCCGGTGCGAGCCGGTTCCTTTCGGGGTGCCGGCTCGGGCGTCGCCGACTCGGCCGGGGCGGTGTCCGACGGGAACTCCGACGGCGGGGAGAGCGACACCTCCAGGCGCCCGCCGGACCACCGGTCGGCCGCGTCCGGGTCGGCGAGGACCGCGCGCAGGGTCGACTCGACCTCCCGTTGCGCCCCCTGGGACAGCCGGTGCCCGGCCTCGTCGGCGAGCTGTGCGGCCTGCCGGGACAGGGCGGCGACGATACGCCGCCGCTGCGCCGACAGCTCCCTGAGTCCGGCGGCGTCCAGGGTGCGGTGCGCCTCCCGCAGTGACTGCCCCAGTTCCAGGAACCGCCGGCTCTCCTCCGGCTGGGAGTGGGCCAGCAGGTTCGCCGCCCAGGCCGCGAGCGTGGGCCTGCGGGCGGCGTGGATCAGCCGTGCGTCCTCCTTGCGGCCGGCCGTCCTGGCGGCGGCGGCGTGTTCCTCGCGGCGGGAGACGAAGTCGGACGGCGGTGTCGCGTACAGCTCGTCGAGGACCGACTCGACCGATCCCGTGCCGGGCCTCCCGGTCTTCCCGCCCTGCCCGCTCCTGCGCCGCATGGCCTTCCGCCTCCTCCCTCGCGGCCCGCGCTCATACCTCCTGTCTACGGTCACCCCGCGCACCCCGCGACCGGAGCGGGGCCCGCACGGGTGTGCCGGCGAGCAGCGTGGCGCGCGGGGCGGGCGTCAGCCGAAGGTACGCCGGTAGGTGTGCGGGCTGACGCCGGTGGTGCGCTTGAAGCGGTCCCGGAAGCGGTGGGCGAGCCGAAGCCGACCTGCGCGGCGATGCGTTCCACGGAGTGCTGTGTGGTCTCCAGCAGGTGCTGCGCCTGCCGGACACAGGCGCGGTGCGGCCACTGGAGCGGGGTGCTGCCGGTCGGCTCGCGGAAGCGGCGGATCAGCGTCCGGGTGCTCATCCCGGCGTGGCCGGCGATGCCCGCGAGGGTGAGGTCGCGGGCCAGGTTGTCCCGCAGCCAGGTGAGCAGGGTGGTGTAGTCGTGGGCGATGAACTGGGCCTGGCCGCCCTCGCGTTCGAGGGGCATCAACGACAGCCGGGCGGCGTGCGCGGCGACCGCGGAGCCGTAGTCGCGCCGGATCATGTGCAGGCACAGGTCCAGCCCTGCGGCGGCGCCCGCCGAGGTGAGGATCTGCCCGTTGTCGACGTACAGGACGTCCGGGTCCACCTCGACCTCGGGATGGGCTCCGGCCAGGAGGCCGGCGGCGATCCAGCGGGTGTGGCCCGCAGACCGTCCAGGCCCCAGGGCGCGCGCAGCGTGAAGGCGCGGGCGTCGATCTCGGGCCGTTCGGCGCACACCCGGATCTGGTGGCCGGGGCGGCCGTCGGGGAGCCGGGTCCGGGTGAAGATCTCGATCGGCGTGGACAGGTCGAATGGGATCACCTGGTCCAGCGCCAGAACGGCGACGGTGTCCATGGCCGGAAGGCACCTCCTCACGAGACGGCGGCCGTGGCCTTGTCGCCGAGGACTCCATGTCACTCACACATGTGTCTCTCTCATGCGACCACCTTGCCGACGAACGCCGCCAGGTTCGCGACCGTCCGCCAGGGCGCCTGTGGGTCGGCCAAGGGAGTAGCTAATTTGCCTAATTAGATTAGGCAAGCGCACAATCGACGAAGGAAAGCGCGAGGCAGCGAGACGCACCACCACCGCCGGAGGCGACATGCACAGCACGGACGACTGGATCACCACGCCCCTCACCGGGGACCTCCTGCGGGGCGCTCTCGACCTGGAGCGCACGGAGCACGGCCTGCTGCCCCACCGGCTGCCCGCCGCGGCCCGCGCCCAGAACACCGACGGACAGCTGGCCATGGCCGAGTCCCAGCCCTCCGGCGTACGCCTGGTCCTGCGCACCCGCGCCACCGCGCTCGAACTGGACACCCTGCCCACCAAGCGGGTCTACGTCGGCGCCCCGCCGCGCCCGGAGGGTGTCTACGAACTGCTCGTCGACGGCCGTCCGGCGGGCCGGGGCACCGTCGCGGGCGGCAGCACCCTGACCATCGACATGACCACCGGGACGACGGAGGTCGAGCAGGGCGCGGCCGGCACGCTGCGCTTCGCGGACCTGCCCGAGGGCGGCAAGGACATCGAGATCTGGCTGCCGCACAACGAGACCACCGAACTCGTCGCCCTGCGCACCAACGCGCCCGTCGAGCCCGTCCCGGACCACGGCCGCAGGGTCTGGCTGCACCACGGCAGCTCGATCAGTCACGGCTCCGACGCCGCGGGCCCCACCACCACCTGGCCGGCGCTCGCCGCCACCCTCGGCGGCGTCGAACTCGTCAACCTCGGACTGGCCGGCAGTGCCCTGCTCGATCCGTTCACCGCACGCGCCATGCGCGACACCCCCGCCGACCTGATCAGCGTCAAGATCGGCATCAACGTGGTCAACGCCGACGTCATGCGCCTACGTGCCTTCGGCCCGGCCGTGCACGGCTTCCTCGACACCATCCGCGACGGCCATCCCACCGCCCCGCTGCTCGTCGTCTCGCCCATCCTGTGCCCCGTCCACGAGGACACCCCCGGCCCCCTCGCCCCCGACTTCTCCCGCGTCGCCGACGGACGGATGAGCTGGGTGGCCACGGGTGACCCGGCGGAGCGCGCGAGCGGGAAGCTGACCCTGAACGTCATCCGGGACGAGCTGGCCAGGATCGTGGCACAGCGGTTCGCCGACGACCCGAACCTGTACCACCTCGACGGCCGCGACCTCTACGGCGAGGCCGACGCCGCCGAACTGCCCCTGCCCGACGGCCTCCACCCGGACGCGGCCACCCACCGCCGTATCGGAGAGCGCTTCGCCAGGTTGGCCTTCGCCGACCAGGGTGCCTTCAGCGGCTGACCCCGACGCCGGCCCTCATGTCCCGACGACCGCGGCGAAGCGCCGGGCGACCTCGTGCCAGACCGCCTCGGCCGCGGGCTCGTCGCGCTCCGCCCGGCGGGACAGCTCCACCGGGTCCAGCCCTCTCGCGCGTATTCGTCCGGCGTCCCATGCCCGGACCCGGTCCGCCCCGGCCTCGGGGTGGAACTGCACGCCCCACGCCCGCTCGCCGACCCGGAACGCCTGGTACGGGCACCGCTCGCTCTCCACCAGCCAAGTGGCGCCGGGCGGCAGGGCGGTGACGGCGTCCTTGTGGTGCTCGACCGCCGTCACCCGCGACGGCAGCCCCCGGAACAGCGGATCGTCCCCGGCCTCGGACCGCAGGCTCAGCGGCGTGCTCCCGAACTCCGGTTCGCCGTGGTCGCCCCGCACCGTTCCACCGGTGACCTGGGCGAGCAACTGCCCGCCGAGACAGATCCCGAACACGGCGGCACCGCGCTCCACCGCCTCCGCGACCACCGCGCGGGTCGGCGCGAGCCAGGGCGCCCGCTCGTCGTCGTCGGGCAGATAGCCGCCGCCGAGCACCACCACGCCCTCGTGCTCCGCACGCCGGGGGAGTGGCGCACCGGCGTACGCGTGCACCACGTCCAGCGACAGCCCCTCCGCGACCAGCCAGTCACCGAACCGGCCCGGCCCGCCACCGGCATGGTTCTGCACCACGAGCACCCGCGGCATCGCCCACCCCCACCCTCCCGCGCTTCACCTGCGCGACATGTACAGACTCAGAGCCTTGTGCAGCACCCTGTTGAGCGGGTAGTCCCACTCGCCGAGGTACTCGACCGCCTGCCCGCCCGCGCCGGCCTTGAACCGCAGCAGTCCCAGCAGGTGGTTGTCCTCGTCCAGGGTGTCGGTGATGCCGCGGAAGTCGTAGACGGCCGCGCCCTCTTCGTGGGCGTCGCACATCATCCGCCACTGGAGGGCGCTACTGGGCTGCACCTCGCGCCGGCGGCCGGTGGACGCGCCGTAGGAGTACCAGACGTGTTCCCCGACGGTCAGCATGGTGGCCGCGGCCAGCACCTCCCCGTCGTGATGGGCGAGGTAGAGACGCATACGGTCCGGGTCCTCGGCCGTCAGCGCGGCCCACATGCGCCGGAAGTAGGCGAGCGGCCGGGGGGCGAACCGGTCCCGTTCGGCGGTCTCGACGTACAGCTCGTAGAACGCGCCCAGATCCTCCTGGTCGCCCCGGACCACCTTCACGCCCGCCTTCTCCGCCTTCTTGACGTTGCGGCGCCACTGCTGGTTGAGGCCGTTGTGCAGATCCTCCAGCGACCGCCCCGCGAGCGGCACCTGGCACACGTAGCGCGGCTGGCCCGCGGCGAAGCCGTCCTCGGTGCCCGATTCGGCGCGCCGCCAGCCCATCCTGCGCAGTCGTCCCGCGATCGCGTCGGCCCCGGCCTCCCGCACCGTGGCCTCCACGTCCCCGAGGCGCCGGGCTCCCGGGTCGGCGATCGCCGCCTTGACCGCGTCGGCGCTCCAGCGCCGCGCCACCACCGGAGGGCCCATCTTCACCGAGAAGGCACCCCGCGACCGCAGATACGTGAGCATCGGCTCCAGCAGGCTCTCCAGGTCCGCGGCGCCCCAGTCGATGACCGGGCCCTCGGGCAGGTAGGCCAGACAGCGGCGCAGCCCCGGCAACGGCCGCAACAGCACCAGCCCGGCGCCCACGAGCGTGCCGTCGTCGTCGAACCAGCCGAGGCTCTCGGCCCGCCAGTCGGGTTTCACGTCTCCCCACGCGGGGGTCTGGAGATGGCTCACGGACGGCCGGGCCGCGACGAAACGCAGGTGTTCCTCGCGGCTGATCGCCTTCACGTGCCGGCTCATGGGCGGCGCCCCTTCGTTCGACGTCGTTGGGTGGGGGGAGACGGTCGACGGGGGCGGCGGGCCGCCGTCCCCACCTCACAGGGAATACCGGCGGCGGCCGATCCGCGCGGGCTGCCGGGCTGTTCGGGCCGCCCCGGCACCCCCGCACCCGCCGCCCCACCCGAGTGCTCCGCCCGGCGCGCGAGAGCGCGGACCCGGTGCCAGCGTGGTGGGCCTGGACGGTGCGGGACAGGACGGAGCGGACGGCCATGGCACGGGCGATCTGGACCGGTGTGATCACGTTCGGGCTGGTCTCCGTGCCCGTCGGCCTCTTCACCGCGACCGAGGACCACACGGTCCACTTCCACCAGTTGCAGCGCGGCACCTCGGACCGGATCCGCAACCGGCGGGTCAACCAGCGCACCGGCGAGGAGGTCGACGCCGGTGACATCGTCAAGGGATTCGAGGTGGGCGACGGCGAGTACGTCGTCGTGGAGCCCGGCGAACTCGACGAGATCGCGCCGGGCCGCTCCCGCACCCTGGAGATCACCGACTTCGTCGACCTGGACCGGATCGAGCCGGTGTACTTCGGCCGCACCTACTACGTCGCCCCGCGCGGTGAGGAGTACCTCAGGGTCTACGAGCTGCTGCGCACCGCCCTCGCCGAGACCGGCAAGGCCGGCGTCGCCACCTTCGTGATGCGCAACCGGCAGTACCTGACCGCGCTCCGGGCGGAGGACCGGGTCCTGCTGCTCCAGACGCTGCACTGGGCCGACGAGGTCCGCGACCCGGTCGAGGAGCTGCCCGAGCTGCCGACGGGCCGGGTGGGCCGCGGCAAGGAACTGGACATGGCGCTGCGTCTGGTCGACGCCCTCAGCGGCAGCTGGGACCCGGCCCGGTACCACGACACGTACCAGGAGAAGGTCCGCGAGCTGGTCCGGGCCAAGGCCGAGGGTGAGGAGATCGCCGTCGCGGAGGAGGCGCCGCGCGCCACCGACGTCGTCGACCTGATGGACGTACTGCGTGGCAGCCTTGAGCAGGCGCAGGGCGGGGGCGGCAAGCGGTCGTCCGCACCGCGGAAGAAGGCCACCGCGCCCTCCCGCGGGGCACGGCCCAAGCGGGCCGAGCTGCGGGAGCTGAGCAAGGCGGAGCTGTACCAGCGGGCCACCGAACAGGACATCGCCGGGCGCTCGAAGATGAGCCGCGCCCAGCTCGTCGACGCGCTCACCGGTGCCGGCGGCCGCCGCAAAAAGAGGAGCGGGCGGGGGGCGGGGGGGGGGGCGGACGCGGGGGAGTCGGGACTCCCGGCTGGGGGCGAGGGCGT